>JAYVDQ010000578.1:0-2183 GCA_043749325.1 Chloracidobacterium sp.
CCGAAGAAGTTTTGTCGGGTAGTGTGGAAAGACAGCTTTCGGGACGAGTCACTCGGACATTCGATACGCCGGATTTGCCAACGCCGCGCGTGCAAATACTCTCAAATGGTTCGTATTCCGTGATCATAACGAACTCCGGCGCCGGCTATTCGATGTATAACGGGCTAGCCGTGACGCGTTGGAACGAAGATACTACCCGCGATCCATGGGGCAGCTTTATTTACCTGAAGGACCTCACGAGCGGCAAGGTTTGGTCAAGCGGATACCAACCGCTCGGTAGGCGTCCCGGATTTTACGAAGTCGCATTCTCGGAAGATAAAGCGGTGATCAAGCGTCGTGACGGCGATATCGCAACTCGCACGGAAATTATCGTCTCACCTGAAGACAATGCCGAGATCAGACGTGTCTCAGTCACTAATAATTCGTCCAGTATACGTGAGATTGAGGTGACGAGTTACTCGGAAATAGTCTTGGCACCGCGAGCGAGCGACGCTGCCCATCCAGCGTTTAGCAACCTTTCAATTGAGACTCAAATCATCTCCGCCGAAAATTCCCTCATTGCCAAACGCCGTCCACGCTCCGAAAAGGACGAGCCTATTTGGGCAATTCACACGATTGCGACAGATGGCGAAACAATCGGGACGGTTCAATATGAAACGGATCGATCACGCTTTTTAGGCCGCGGACACGACGCTCGTGAACCAGTCACCATTTTGGAAGATCGCCCCCTTTCCGACACGGTGGGTGCGGTCCTGGATCCCATCTTTTCTTTGCGGTGCTGCATTCGCATTCAGCCGCACGAAACCGTTCGCATCTCATTTTCGACGGCGGTTGCTCACGCACATGAGGAAGCGATACGGCTGGCCGATAAATACCACGATGTTAAAATTTTTGAACGCGAGGCTGCATTGGCGTGGACTCGCTCTCAGGTCGAGATGCGGCATTTGAACATTGATCCGGAGAATGCCTATCTATTTCAGCGACTTGCGGCCCGCATTCTTTATTCGGACATCTCTTTGCGGGCTCGTTCGGCGGTTCTGTCCCTCAATACGCGAGCTCAGTCTGATCTCTGGGCTTACGGGATCGGGGGCGATCTGCCGATTGTCCTTATTCGTATCAATCGGGTAGAAGATCTACCTCAGGTCAAGCAGATTCTATACGCGCATGAATACCTGCGGCTAAAGGGCTTGATCTTTGATCTGGTAATTTTGAACGAGCATCCATCGAGCTATATTCAGTCGTTGCATGACGAATTGTTAGGTCTTGTTCGAACAAGTGGCCAATTTGATCTACTTAACAAAAACGGCGGAGTTTTTATCAAACGCTCCGACCAGATTCCCGACGCCGACCGGATTCTTCTGAACACCGTTGCCCGCGCTGTGATAGTAAACGAACGCGGCGATCTGGAAGACGAAATCTTGCGGCGGCCGATCGAATTTGAATTACCAAAAGATTTTGTTGCCCAAACACCGCGACGTTCTTATCCGGAAACCTCAAACACTGAGCCGAATTTGTCATTTTTCAACGGACTCGGCGGATTTAGTAAAGGAGGAAGGGAATATGTCACGATCCTCAGTGATGGACAATGGACGCCGGCCCCATGGATCAATGTTATTGCCAACGAAAAATCTTTTGGTTTTCAAGTCTCGGAAACCGGCTCTGGATTTACGTGGTCGGTTAACAGCCGCGAAAATCGTCTCACGCCGTGGTCAAACGATGCCGTCAGCGATCCGCCGGGCGAAGTCATTTATTTGCGAGATGAGGAATCTGGAACGATATGGACCCCGACGCCATTGCCAATTAGGGAGACCGGGCCTTATACGATCAAACATGGGCATGGCTATACGATCTTTGAACATGTGAGCAACGGGATCGAGCAAGAACTCACCTTGTTCGTGCCGCTTGATGCTCCCGTTAAAGTTTCACTGCTGCGTCTGCGCAACCGAACATACCTTAAACGAAAACTGACGGTTACTAATTACAACGAACTTGTCTTAGGTTTTGATCGAAGCCGGACTGTTCCTTTCGTTGTCACCGAAGCTGACGCGGAAAATAACTGTATTCTGGCGCGCAATCGATACAACAATGAATTTGCGGAACGAATTGCCTTTGTGGCGACAAATCGAGATGTAAGTTCATTGACGTGCGACCGGAAAGAATTTGTGGGAAGAAATGGAAATTTG
>JAYVDQ010000579.1:0-6531 GCA_043749325.1 Chloracidobacterium sp.
ATTTGCGGAAAGGCCAGTCGGCGGCGATCTCGCTTGGCGGCGTTGAAGTCGGTTATCTTGGACGGCTAAACGATGAAATAGTAGCAAGTTATAAGTTCAAGCAGCCAGTTTATGTAGCTGAGATCGATCTTCAAGCGGTTCTTGAGGTTCCTGTTTCTCCGATCACATACAGGCCGTTAGCCAAATATCCGAGTATTACGCGTGATATATCGCTGCTTGTTAGACGTGACATGACATTTGCCCAGATTCGCCAAGCGGTTACGGACCAGAATTTCAAACTTTGTCGAACCGTTGGTCTTGTAGATATTTATGAGGGCAAAGGGCTTGCCGATGACGAGCGCTCGATCACGATCCGACTGGAATATCGCAGTGATGAACGGACCTTGGTGGACGATGAGATTGAGATAATGCATAGGCAAATTATTGAGCAGATCGAGCAAAAACTTAATGTAAAACAGAGAATTTAATAATACCTTCATCTTTTACTTGAAGTTTTGCCAAAAAATTCCGATAATGTTTTCCACAGTCCTGACAACACTTTACATGGAGACCTCTTAATGAACGCCTTAACGGGAATGGAGAAATTCTCGCATCTTGAGGATAAGATCTATCTTACGATCGAATTCGCAAAAAAGATGCGTGATGAAAAGGAAAAGCTTGAAATCGAAACCGCGTCACTGAGACGTAATGCGGCGGACGCGATCGCCGAGAAATCGGCTCTCGAAGAAAAGCTTGCGGGCCTGTTGTCGGAACGCGATTCCATTCAGTTAAAGGTCGAAGCCATGCTCGATGCGATGACGATGATCGATTCGGATGTCGCCGAAGCGGTTGGCAGATAAAGGTACAAAGAAAGCCGATATGTCGGAACAAACAATTCGCGTAGAGATCTACAACCAAACGTACAGCATCCGCTCGGATGGAGACAACGAGTATATTCAGGAACTTGCCGAATACGTCGACCGCAAAATGCGTGAGATATCGTCCGGCACGATGACGGTCGATTCGCTAAAGGTCGCGATTCTCGCCGCGCTGCACGTCGCCGACGAATTCTTTCAGCTAAAACACGCCCAGGCTCAGAGCGACGCCCAGCTTGCCGCCCGCAGCACCGAATGTTCCGAGATGCTCGACCGCATCCTGAAACATCGTGACACCGCTCCTCAGGAGCTTGAAATAGAACAATAGAAACAATGAAAAGTGGAAGATGCACAATGCACACGACCTAAATTTTGCATTGTGCATTTTCCATTTTGCATTCGGCTTCGTTGTGCTAGAATCCAATCTGGCGAAGGATATTAACTGCGTTCCCCGTCACCGGACGCAAATACAATTGAGCCAACATATGAATACCGGGAGGCTAATGCTGGTTTCGGTGCGGTCTTTTACGGAGGGCTGCTGATGACACCGGCTTTGATGCTCCGAGAGGGGTAGAAAGCCACCCACCTGTAAACTACAGGTTCAATTCATACGTTCGAACGGTTACGCGGTTCTCATTCGCCAATATATATTTAAGACGCGGGTCCATTGGGCCCGCGTTTTCTAGTTATCGAGATCCAGTTCAGGAATATTGCCGGCATCTTCGTTTTCCAATTCGAGCCGGATCTCGTCAACCATCCTGGCCGATTCGAGGGCAAGTGGTAGTTGGGCGGTTCGCGCGGAGAGCTTTTTAAGAGCCATCTCGGAGTCAGCTAGATTACCGCCCCTGCTGGCAGCGGCCTCAATCATTTGAAGGCGGGCCTCGGCCTCTGAGAGCATTAACTTAGCTTCGTCGTTTATTTTGCTGATTTTTTCCAGATCTCGCCCGATCTCAGCCTGAAACTCTTCGGCCCGGGCGCTTTTTAGCTGTTTCAGAGAATTCTGTCTTCTTTTGGCGAGTAGCAATTCACGCTTAGACGATTTGATGATCCGGGTAGCTGTCAGGCGCGAGGCGAGCGTCTCCCGATATGCGTCCGCAAGCAGAAGGTCGCGGGTCTCTACAGCTCTTAGAGCGCGTTTTTCGTTGGACTTGAGCTCGTTAGTAAACCACCCAATCTCCTCCGCTTTGATGCCGTCCGCCGCAATCCTTTCCCTCATTTCCCTGGTCCAAACCGATCTTTTGTGAACAAGTAGGCCAAGAATGAACATCCCGGTGACAAATCCGATCGCGGTGGCGACGATACCCGCGAACAAAATTACGGCGGCGACCGGGGGACCGCTGGCGGCCAACAGCAGCAGCAGAAAGGTTACCAATGCCGGCAGCACCGTCAGTAAAACGGGGGCTCCGATGGCTCCTACTTTCAGGTTTCGTCCGCGGGCGAGATCAGCCGGTGTAATATCGTTCATAACCGTCAATTTAATAGAGTCTAGCGCAACCCGAGCGGGTTCGCTTAGACGGGTTCAAAACATTTTCCATCAAAAAATTTAGTATTTACGCGCAAATATATTATTATGCAACTGTTCGATGAGCCTATTATGAAAAGACAGATATTTTTTACGTGTCTTGGTTTTACGCTGCTTTTTTTGGGGCTAAGTTCGTTCGCGTCCGCTCAGAAACCGGAACCAAAGGCCCAGGTTCGAACCATCACCATTCCGATCTCGATCTTTACCAAAAAGGAACTCAAAGATAAGCAGGCCGAGGAATATGTTCAGGCCGACCGGCTCGTCGTCAAAGAAGACAACGAGGAACAGCAAATACTGTCGATCCGTAGCGTCAGCGATACACCGCTTTCGGTGGCTTTTTTGATACAGGACGACCTCACGTCTGACTTTAACCTTCAGCTAAAGGATATCGAAGAATTCATAACCAAGCTGCCCAAAGGCACCCGCGTGATGATTGCTTACTCCCGTGGCGGTTCGCTCCAAATAAGGCAAAAATTCACTGACGACCTTGATAGGGCGTCCAAATCGCTGCGTATTGTGGCCGGCAGCCCGGGCCTCGCCCCGCGCAGCCCGTATGACAGCGTTGACGATCTCCTTGGCAAATTTGACGCGATACCAACGGGAAGGCGGGCGATCGTTATGTTTTCGGATGGTCTTGATACGACGCAGGGGTTGAATCTGGCCTCGATCACACAGAGTTTCGACTTGGATAGAGCCTCTCTCAAAGCTCAGCGTAAAGGCGTCGCCATTTATTCCGTGTATGCTCCGACGGCCCTAACCGAGTCCTCGGCTGGCTCGTCGCTCGGATTCGCCGCTCAAGGGGCTCTCGCGAAATTCTCAGACGAAACCGGAGGCCGCGCTTTTTTTAGCGGTACGCAGGCTCCGATCAGTTTGCTTCCCTTTTTCCGCGACATGGTCATCGCCCTAAACCGGCAATTTGCGTTGACCTACCTTTCGACGCACATGAAAAAAGGCTATCACTCGGTCAATGTGCGCAGCACGAACCCCGAGGTAAAGATCGAGCATCCGCGCGGTTATTATTATCGTTGATTATCAGCCGACCTTTGTGTTGCAGGACTGGCAGACCTGGACGTCCTCTTTGATCAGCAGCCCGATCCAAAACAGCGGAAAGAAAAATACGAGCAGAACCGCAAAGGTTATCCAGCCAGCGGTCGAGGTACGGCGTTCGACACGCGGCAGATACTGGCTCATGCAATGCGGGCAGCGAAACGGCTGGCCCATTAGCCGCGTTTGCTGGTATGCGAGCGGCGCCGGCTGAAAGTTCTGATATACGTCCGGATTGAATTGATTTGTCAGCGGCTTTACAGGTTCCGTGGGCCGCTGCTGCTGGGGACGTGCCTCGTTTTGGGTTTGAAACTCGTCGGTTTTCCACGCATAAGGCCGGGGAGCCGAATAATCGAACGGATTATCCATGACCAGCTTTTGGAAATTGAATTTCGTGCCGCAAAAACGGCAAAAATTCGTTTCGGGAGTATTAAGTTTTCCGCAGTTTTGGCAAGGATTCATCATGTGACGGCGAGATGTCTGCTCTCAATTACGAATAATAGCAGAGAAATGTTCGTTTGCCGATTTTAAATCGGCGTGTTTCCTGCGAGACAGCCTGCAACGGTTTTGATTGCCCTGCCGTCTAAAAATCGGGTAATCTATAGTGCCGACATGTTGCTCGCCCGCTTCTCTAATATGAAAAATTTGCTCGCAATTATAGCTATCTCATTTTTTTTGTCGATTCCCGTGGTGCCTCAAGCATCGGATGCGATGCTGAGAACGATTTTTGAAAAAGACAAATCGAGCCGCGATACGACCGGCAGATTGATGACCCTTACCGCAGGTGAACATATTTCACGCGGCCAGACGTATTATGACAATCGCCAATTCCCCCAGGCCCGCGAGCATTTTCAAAAGATATTCGATAATTACGCAAGCGACCCGGCTATGTCGACAGCACTGTTCCTGACCGGGCGCTCCTATTACTGGGAACGTGAGTATGTAAAGGCGATTGTATTCCTTGATCGCGTTGCCCGTGAATACCCGGGCACAAAGGACGGCCGCGAGGGACTTGCATTCAAAGGCGCGTGCCATATTCGCATTGGCAAAAACGCCGAGGCTGCCAAGATCTACGAGCAATACACCATTATGTATCCGGCAGGCGAACGGATCGATTCGGCTTATCTGAATATGATCGACGCCCTGCGCGAGGCCGGCAAATATGACGAAGCTGTCTCGTGGGTCGCCAAAACACGCGAGCGGTTTCCGGGACAGCCGACAGAAACTAATGCTCTTCACGCCCGCCTGAGGATGGAGATCAATCGCGGCCATTGGGCTGACGCCGAAGCCACCGCCGACACGATGTTGTCGCAGGTAAGATTTACGGGTGCGATGACCAGCACCGACGAGGTCAAATATCTTAAGGCCTTTGCAATGGACAAGGCCGGCAAACACGGCCAGGCCATTGGCGTTTACTCGTCTATACCCGACAGCGGCACATCCTATTACAGCGGCCTCGCCGCCGACCGTCTGGCTTCAGCCGGATCGCGAGTCAAACGCACCACACAGGTCACATCAAAGATCATCCAGGATTTTCCGGCGGCGTTTCGCACGGAGGTTTTGCAGTACTCAAAGGCGAAAAAACTGGACCCGCGATTCGTCCTTGCCATAATGAAGCAGGAAAGTACATTCAGACCCGGAGCGAAATCGCCATCCGCTGCCCGCGGGCTGCTCCAGCTCACTATCGATACGGCCCTCAAATACAGTAAAAAAGCCGGTTTTCCATCAGTCCTCCCCGACGACCTCTATCAACCGCGTATTAATGTCGCCATCGGCTGCGAATATATCGCCGCCCTGCGTGACCAGTTCGGCGGCCTCTACGAGGCGATTGCCGCGAGCTACAACGGCGGTGAAGATAACGCCGCCCGCTGGCTGAACCGCTCGAAACCAAAGGACGCGGGCATTTTCTCTGCCGAGATCGGCTTTGCCGAGACCAAGAATTATGTCTTTAAGGTGATGACCAATTACCGCATCTATCGCGATCTCTACGATGAGAACCTCAATAGCAAGTAAGAATTTTTAACCCGGATTAGCTCCCATAAGGCGATTTTGTAATTATTGGGTAAACCTCGCGCAAAAGGTTTATAATCCAAATATACATGGGTGGGTTGATTGCTTGGGACCGATCTATTGTATTGATGCCTAAAAAAAAGGGGGATGAGAAAATGAGTACAGACGCAGGACAATCGAAAGTAGTTGATATCAATAGCGAACAGGCCTTTACGCCCGATCCGCTTTACAAAATAATGAGTATTTTCGAAGATTCCAACTCGGGAGTCGCGGCCGCCGCTGAGCTTGCAGCGAATGGATTCAACGAATCCGATATCGAGCTTTTTTGCGGTGTACCGGGGGCGGAAACGTATGATTTCACTGGCGAAGCTCACGGGCTCGCGGCCCAATTTCTTCGCTCATTCAGAAACATCACGTTCGACCGCGTCATAATGGACCGTTACCAAACGGCGCTCCGTGAGGGTCACTGCGTTTTAATGGTGCACATCCACAAAGCGGCTCAGAAAGCCGCCGCCGCCGAGATAATTCATAAATACAACACCGCTCAGGTCGATTATTTTGGCCTCGCGATGACCGAAACCCTGCCCGATAAACCCGATACGCACGATCCGGATGCGACATTCTAGAAACCGGTGAACTACCCGCCCACGAGCGAAAGGGCCGTTGGAGAGTTTTACTCTTATCGGATAGTCTTCTTTCGGTACGCCTTTAGGATCGTAATGGGCGGTTGGAGGGCCTGTCCGTTACGGCCGGACTCAGTGGGTTTCGTAGGCGACACCTGGATCTTTTTGATCACATTCATTCCTGCGACAACCCGACCGAACGCGGCAAAGCCCTGGCCATCGGCGTTACGCCTGCCGCCAAAATCGAGTTCCGGCGAGTCGGTAATGCAAACAAAAAAATCGCTCGTCGCCGAATCCGCTGACGAACGCGCCATCGAGACCGTTCCAGCCAGATGCTTAATACCCGTCGCGTTGGTTCGCTCGAGTGGTATGGCCGGATAATCCTTCGCCCCTTTTGCGGGGCTTGCCTGCACTACCTGAATGGGGTAATCGGTCCTTGTTTCCGTGTCGGGCCGCACCGTGCGATGAAAAAATCCGC
>JAYVDQ010000580.1:0-4507 GCA_043749325.1 Chloracidobacterium sp.
AGGGTCGCCCGGTCTATCTTATGCTGGCGTCCGCCTCGGCGGCTCTTCTTTTTGCCACGAAAGAAACGGCATTTATAACGCTCGGTACGATGCTCATTGCATGTGTGAGCGTTTGGATCTGGCGGGCGATCCGGCGGAGCGTGTTCTTTGAACAGAATGTGTTTTCTATCTCCATTGGTGTAAATGCTTTACTGCTTGTTGCCGCTCTTATCTACCGCGGCACGCTTGCGGACGGCTGGAAATGGATGAACGATTATTTTTATAGTCCCTACCGGCCGCCGGAGAATTTTGTCTTTTATTCGATCATCTTTCTTGTGATCGCGGCCCTTGCGGCCTGGGTAATATTCCTCACGGACCTTCGCCGTGCGAACGAGACCGATCTCGCGGAACCCGTCGAGGCGACATGGACGAATTTTCGCCAGGGCCTTGGCCAAAGGGCCGATCTGATACTTGCGATCGCGGCTATAGTGACCATTTTTGTTTATTTGTCGATCCTATTTTTCTCGTCGTTCTTTACGTATGCCGAGGGCATTAGTAAAGCCTTTGAGGCCTATACGATCTGGTCCAAAACGGGGAGCAAAGACCATACACAAAACGGCGTCTTTGCGTATCTAAAATGGGGCATGAGGGTCGAATCGCCAATCCTGATCCTGTCGGCACTTGGAGCGTTAGTCGCATTGCTGAGGGGTAAACACAGGTTAGCCATATTTACCGCGTTTTGGGCATTCGGTCTCTTTGCGGCATATATTCTCATTCCCTACAAGACACCGTGGCTGGCGCTCAGCTATCTCATGCCGATGTGTATTATCGCGGGCTATGGCGTGGGCGAATTACTCGCATCAAAAAATGTCGCGCTCAAGGGGGTGGCCGGAGCATTGACCCTATTGGGAATAGCGGTACTGTCCTATCAGACGTATCAGCTCAATTTTGTCCGTTACGACGACGAAGAGATGGGATATGTCTATGCCCACACAAAACGCCAGACACTCGACATGATCGCCCAGATCGAACATTATGGCGAGAAAAGCGGCAAGGGAACGGACGCGACAATTGAGTTCGTTTCGCCCGACTATTGGCCGTTGACGTGGTATATGCTGAAGTACCCGCATGCCAATTTTTTCGGAGCCCTCGTCGATGCGACTACGTCGGAGATGATAGTCGCGAAAAAGAACGATCAGGACGCCGCGGTCATTCAGAGATATTCGGCACACTATAAATTTGCAGGCGTTTACCCGCTGCGTCCGGGGGTGGATCTGATGCTGCTGGTGAGAAAGGACCTTGCTGAGCCAAAAGATCAGGAACTCGTTAAGATTCTGGAATACAAGTCGCCAGAGCTAAAGCGTTGATCAAGGCAGAAATCCGCCGACCAGCACAAGCGCAAGCCCGATGACGATGTGCAAAATGTCGTCGGCCCGCTTCCATTGAAATTGTTTTTCGGGGAAAAGATGCAGGAAACTTGCCGCTGCCTGGTACAGATCGATCATGCCAAAAACGACGTTAAATAAATGAACGCCGCTTTGCGAATAGACCAGCCCCAAGCCAAGCAAGCCGAAAACGATATGAAAGATATTGTAGGCTGGCGCTCCGCTCGTGAGGCCTTTTTCTTTAGGGATAATAAAGCCCAAAATACCGGTCAGGATCAGCAGCGGAGCAAATATGGCTAGAACGTAATAATTTACCATTCGAGATCGGTTTTCATACTAACATGAAATATGCTGTCACCGGTGCATTAATAATTGAGTGTCGGGCCAATGAACGGCCTTGAATCTGCCGCCTCTACCAAAGACTTAAACTGATCGAATATGAAAAATCTAAAAATATTATTGCTGCTGGTTACTATGGCGATACCGGTATTCGCGGTGGACGTAAAATCTGGCGATGAGCTGATCGCCGCGATGCAAAAGAAGTATGCTGGCAAGTGGTACAAGACGCTGACCTTTGTTCAGAAAACCATACATCACCAACCCGACGGTACGACGACCTCGGAAATCTGGCACGAGGCGATGAGCGTTCCCGGAAATCTGCGGATCGATTTTGTGGAATCAAAGACCGGCGACGGAATATTGTTTGCCGATGGCAAGATATACTCGTTTCGCGACGGCAAACCCGCAACGGGGCGTCCGTTCGTTCATCCGCTGCTGGTGCTTGGGTTTGACGTTTACATGCAGCCCGCAGCGACTACGATCGAGCAGATAAAGGGCCTCGGCATCGATATGTCAGTTGTCCACGAGGAGAAATGGCAGGGCAAGGCGGTTTACGTCGTCGGGGCAAAGCAGGGCGACCTGAATACGCCGCAATTTTGGGTGGACAAGAAAAACCTCTTGTTTGTTCGCTTGATCCAGCTCGGCGGAAAGGATAAAAAGAACGTTCAGGAGACACAGTTCAACAAATACGTCAAGGCGGGCGGCGGCTGGGTGTCGGCCGAGGTCAAATTCTTTACAGACGGCAAGCCAACCACGACCGAGGAATACACGGTTATTCAGTCCGGGATGCCGCTAAAGCCGGATCTTTGGGACCCCGAAAAATGGCTGACGGCGGATCGTACTTATTACAAAAAGAAATCATAATTCTGCTAACTTGCGTTTGGCGAAACTAGGTTTACAATTACAAGTATTCCAGTTTTAGCGGAGAAAATTTAATGAAAACAGTGTTTGGTGCCTTCACTATCGTATTTTGTCTTTTCAATTCAGCCTTTGCGGTCGATATGAGCGCCGAGATAAACGCCGCGACGGCGAAGATCTTGCCGCAGGTCGTCGAATGGAGGCGGTTTATACACCAACATCCCGAACTTGGTAATCGTGAATTCAACACATCTAAACTTGTTGCCGAGCAATTGCGAAAATTAGGCATCGAGGTCAAAACCGGCATCGCGAAAACCGGCGTCGTCGGCATTTTGAAAGGCGGCCAGCCGGGCCCGGTGATCGGCCTTCGTGCCGATATGGATGGGCTGCCCGTCACCGAACGGACGGACGTGCCTTTCAAATCTATAGAAACCAGCGAATACAACGGTCAAAAGGTGGGCGTAATGCACGCCTGCGGCCATGATACGCATATTGCCATGCTTCTGGGCACCGCCACCGTACTTGCCGGAATGAAGGACAAGATCAAGGGTACCGTGGTATTTATTTTTCAACCTGCCGAGGAGGGCGCTCCGGCCGGCGAAACCGGCGGAGCGTCGGATATGGTCAAGGAAGGCGTGATGGACAATCCGAAGATCGACGCCGTTTTTGGCATCCACATCAACGCCCAGACCGAGATCGGCCAGATCAAATACAAATCCGGTGCCGAGATGGCGGCGAGCGACTGGTTCTCGATCAAGGTCAAGGGAAAGCAGACGCATGGTGCCTATCCGTGGCTTGGCATCGATCCGATCGCGGTTGCTACGCAGATCTATACGGGTCTGCAGATGATCGTTGCCCGCGAATCGGAATTGCCAAAAGCACCTGTCATCATCACCGTTGGCAAGATCAACGGAGGTGTTCGCGAGAACATCATTCCCGAAGAACTGACGATGGCCGGTACGATCCGCACCCTCGATTCGGCTATGCAGAACGAGGTCCACGAAAAGATCCGACTGACCGCCACAAAGATCGCCGAGAGCATGGGAGCGACGGCCGAGGTCACGATAGATAGAAAAACGCCAGTGACATATAACACGCCCGAACTCGTCAAGAAAATGCTGCCTTCGCTACAGAAGGCGGCCGGGCAGGGAAATGTCCTGGAGACCGAATGGGTTACCGGGGCTGAAGATTTTGCTTTTTACGGGTCAAAGGCTCCCGCGTTTTTCTTCTTTGTCGGCGGAATGCCGAAGGGAAAAGATGTAAAAACCACAGCCGCGCATCACACGCCTGATTTCTATATCGATGACAGCCGTCTCGACGTAGGGATTAAGGCATTTTGTAATATCGTTTTTGACTTCCAAAAATAAAAGGTAGGAAAGGGAAAAAGGGAAAAAGCGAGACAGATATTTGCCGGTCCCCTTTCCCCCTTTTAACCTTGGGTATGATCAGCGACCACCAGGTGGCCGGTTGCCGGGCGGGCGGGCGGTGCCCGGAAAAGTGTTCGCCCTTCCCGTTCCGCGAAAAAGGGGGGTAAAGATCCATTTTGAGGCGTTTTCAATGCCGTAATATGCGATCACGGATTTGCCCTTGTGTTGGCTGGCTACACCGATAAAGGGGGTGTTGTCGGTGGTCATGTCGTCTATTTCGGTATCATCGTCCAATATTCCGGTATCCGCGTCCGTGCCTGTATTTATTGAATTAACAATGACGATCGCATAGCGGTCAAAGGTCGGACTCGGATTCGGAGGCAAAACGCCGCCATTATAATTCTGCACGCGTTTGGCAAATGGCCCCAACGTTTGGATATCAGCCTTAATAAGGCGCCATTTACCGTCTTCGCTCAACGGATCGACGGCCGCCGAGGCCCGTAATATCTGACGTTTCTGGGTTCCACGCGGCAAGCCCTCGAGCAGGTCGTCGATCGAATTAGGGAGCTTAGAACCGCG
>JAYVDQ010000581.1:0-4870 GCA_043749325.1 Chloracidobacterium sp.
GAGCAAATCGTGACGGACGGCGCATGCGATATCGTGTCCTTGTTCGACAGAAAGACCTTCGGCGACGGTGACATTTACCTCGGCGTGCATCCGATGTCCCAACCAACGAACGCGAACCTCGCTAACATCCTCGACTCCTTTGGTTTGCTTTGCCTGCTCCTTGATCTCATCAGGAACTTCGGGGTCAACTCCGTCAAGTATGCGGGTGAAAACGGCGGCACTGGATTCCCAGACGATCCGTAAGATAAGGAGCGTCATAATAATGCCTATAATGGGATCGGCAAGCGGATAACCGAGGTAAACACCAATCGCACTGACGAGAACCGCCAGGCTGGCGATACCATCCGTGCGAGCGTGGTAGCCGTCCGCTATTAACGCCGCGCTGCCCATTTCCTTTCCAACCTTGATGCGGAATATCGCGACACCTTCATTCCCAAGAAAGCCGATGATGCCACCGACTGCAACCGCCCAGAGGTATGTAACCGGTCTCGGATTAAATAGTCTGTAGATCGATTCATAACCGGCAAAGACGGCACTCGCCATGATAGTCAATACCACAACCAAACCCGCCAAATCCTCTACCCGTCCAAAACCATACGTGAATCTTTTGCTCGGCTTTCGCCTTCCTAAAATGAAAGCAATTCCAAGCGGTATGGCCGTCCCCGCATCACCCACATTATGGATAGCGTCGGCAAGCAGAGCGATGCTTCCCGAATAATAAAAAATGACAATCTGTATCAGCGTGGTAATCGACAACCCGATGAACGACCATTTGACCGCCCATAGTCCTCGCTCGGTAGTTGTGATCGACGGGTCAATCGCGCCATGGGTATGTCCATGGCCGCTTTCTGCGTACTCATCGCCGTCTGCCTCGTGCTTTTCGCCATGAGGTTCGTGGGGTTCGTTCTCGTGAGGATGCGCGTGTTCGTGCGGCTCTTTTTCGTGATCGTGTTCACTCATAGTTATTAACCCTATCCTATTGTAGACCAAAGAATGTCAGTCTACTGATAACCGGCGGCCTGCAACTCGAACAACTCAGCATATAAGCCTTTCTTGCCCAAAAGCTCATCATGTGCACCATCCTCTACGACCATGCCGTTTTGCAAGACGACAATACGGTCAGCCATTCTGACGGTTGAAAAGCGATGCGATATAAGAACTGCCATTCGCCCACGGCTTAATTCGCTAAAGCGTGTGAAAACTTCGTATTCGGCGCGGGCGTCGAGCGCGGCTGTCGGCTCGTCCAAGATCAAAAGCTGCGCTTCGCGCATATAAGCGCGGCCAAGCGCGACCTTTTGCCATTCGCCGCCCGACAAATCGACGCCGCCGTCAAACCGTTTTCCGAGCATTTGGCTGTAGCCATTGGGCAGGTTTGGAAGCAATGACGCGGCAAGTGATTTTTCCGCCGCTAAGACAATTTGTCGTGGAACTTCGAGATGGAGAAAATCTCCGTCGGCCTTTGAATTATCTACCTGTTTTTCCGGCTCGTCGCGATTTTCCTGAGCGGTCGCAAGATATGATTCGACGCTTTCGACTTCGCCGACTCCGATGTTTGCGCCGAACGCCATGTCGTAGCGAACAAAGTCCTGGAAAATAACGCTGATTGCAGTGCGTAGCGATTCCAGATCGTATTCGCGCAAATCAACGTTGTCGAGCAGAATCCGCCCTTCGGTCGGGTCGTAAAGGCGGGCGATCAGTTTCGCCAGTGTTGTTTTTCCCGCGCCGTTCTCGCCGACGAGCGCGATTCGCTCGTCGGGGTTGAGCACAAAAGTGACATTTCGGATCGCCCACTTTTCCGATTCCGGATAGCGAAAGCCGACATTTTCAAAAACGAAGCCTTGTTTAATTTCTTTCGGAACTTTGATTCCGTTGGCCGGTGAGTAAATCGTCGGCTTCACTTCAAAGAAATCGAACAAATCCTTGAGATAAAGTGCCTGAGTAAAAACCGTGCTTGCGTTGTTCAAGATACTTTCGACCAAATCGCGGCTTCGAGCAAACGAACCGGCCAGAAACGTAAGTGAGCCTATCGTGATCGTACCTACAACAGCGCTTACCAAAATCGAAATATATGCCGCGTAGTAGCCGAGTGTGCCGAGAATTGAAAGAGCGGCGGCCGAGACTCCACGACGAATTGAAAGCCTTCTGTTCTCCTCGTAAAAACGCGTCGAGATGCGTCGAAAACGCGCGGCCAGCCACGATGCCAGCCCGAACATCTGCACTTCTTTTGCGGACTCGTCACTAGCACCCAAGTATCGGATGTAATCGAGTAGCCGCCTTTCCGGTGTCTGACGAAAAAGGAGTGAATATTCGAGCGCGGCGTAGTGTGTCGCACCTAAGAAACTGGGAAGAACCGACAGCAAGAGCAATAATACTAAGAATGGGTTAAAGACAAGAAGTGCGGCCGCGAGCGAGAGAAGCGTGAAAGCGTCTTGTGTCACTTGAAAAATCTGCGGCAAAAGCCCAATGCGTCCCGTAGTTTGCCGCCGTGCCCGTTCAAGTCGATCATAAAACTCCGGGTTCTCGAATTGGTATAAATCCAGCCGCGAAGCGTGCTCCATCAAACGGACGCTGATCTGATTGGCAAATAGATCGCCTGTGAGACTTTCAACGAGTGCCGAGGCTCGTGTTAGCATTTGACCGGCGACGACAATCGCAAATTCGAGTGCGACGAGTCGCCACAGATCAAAGTTATAGTAAAGAGGTTGATCCGCTGTAACCGGCATTCCTCGCTCCGTAAGCACGGCATCGATAATGAGCTTGCCTACCCAGAGAGCTCCGACCGGAACGAAAGAGCGCAAGACTCTCAAAACAATCATCAACACAGTAAACGTGCGATGCGTTTTCCAGACAAGCTTAAAAAACGGCGGAATATACTTGAGAGCTTTGAAACGCTCACGCCAAGTCATTTTCTTGGAAGCGGCGTTTGGTTTAATAGCGGGTGTCATACTTTTCGAGAAATGCTTGTTTTAAGGTTCGCCGACCTTGGCGAAAAGCAGCGTAGACCCAGCTCCGCCATGAACATAGTCGTCCTTAACGATCACACACTTTATAGGCGGAACCATTGTTATCTTGAGATCATTTTATCTCAAAGGTCAGAGTCGCCCACTTAGATTCGTAATTGATTTTCGGGTCGGTCAGTTTCGTCATGTTGATAAATCGAACATACCATTTCCCGGCGCCGGTTAATTCAATTTTGGCTATCCCTTTCTTATTGCTTCGGACACCGGTTCCTGCAACCACCTTTCCGTCAGCCTCGCGGCCCGACATTACAAATTGATTCGCGAGCGGTTTGCCGTCTTTCAAACACAGGATCTCGATCGTGCTGCCGGATCTAAGTTTGTAGGGATTCATCTGTGGAATAAGCTCGACCGGATAGCCGAGAATGGCGTTGAAATTTTCCGTCTGCCGATCACCGACCTGAAAGATGGTTTTGACATTCTTTGAGTAACGTTCACGAACGTCCTTTTCGAGTTCCTTTTTCTTTTTGCGGTCGGAGAGCGTATCGGGGATGCCGTCCTCAGTCAAATACTCGTTAAAATCCTTTCCCTTTAGATCGATCTCGCGGGGCATCGTCGAAAGACCGACAACATAGTTACCCGGTTCTTTCGGTTCAAGATTCAGGAATGAGGTCGTCGCGTCCTTTGTAAAATCCGTCTCAACCGGATGTGAAACAACCGAGGACGGAGAGACGACGCTCACATCCTTCAATCGCGCGAATGCCACGGCCCCTTCGCTCGACATAAATGAGCCGTTCAATATCTTGATCGAAACTTTTTCGTTCACCTTTACAAAAAAACTGTCGAGTTTTAAGAACAAATCATGTGCAAACAAAGGGATGCCCGCAAACAATCCCACTAATACCACTGATGCAAATTTTCTTTTCATTATCTTTCTCCGTTAAGGCTTATTGACCTATACAGGCGAATAGTACCAAAAACAGTATCAAACGAGCTTGTTTCTTCTACTTGTCCAAAGCCAGATTCTTCCATCAGACCCGGCAACAATCCATTGAAATTGTCTGTGGTAGTCTCGAACCCGTCGAGTATCTTGATCGAAAACGATGCCATCGCGGTCAATACGTTTGACGCTTTTCCCCAATCTGCGATATGCAGCTCGCCGTTCTCTTTCAATACGCGTTTTACCTCGTGCAGAGTCTTTAGTTTATCGTTGCGAGTAAGATGATGAAAGAACAGGCTCGAAATAACGCGATCGAATTCGTTATCGGGATATGGCAGGTCAAATGACATTCCATTATCAAACTGTATGTCGAGTTTTTTTGATTCGGCTTTTGAACGAGCCAATTCAAGGATTTTGTGATCTCCGTCAATTCCGGTTACATCGGCTTCCGCCTCCGCCTCTTTGATAATAATCGTCAAGGTTCCAGTACCACAGGCCATATCCAGTACGCAGTGATGCGGTTCAATCGAAGCTTGTTGAACAAGAGCTTTTTTGAAAGCCGCCTCGCGTGTTGTGAGACCCACGACCCGGTCGTAATAGGGCGTCAGAAAATCATAGCCTAAAGCCGGAACAAAACCGTCTGAATTCATAATTTCAAGTTTCTTAGCGGCCAGGCACTGCCAATGTAAATACGGGTATGTTTAAATCGCCAGTATGCCCCAAAACATCTGCTCATGTAAAAGGCTTATCATCAGACGGCGCATTCTCGACTGATTTTTAGTGCTTCAAATGAAGAAAAAAGGCACCCGATCTTTTAGATCGGATGCCCATTTCGTTTTCTCTAATTGCCTAAGCATTACCTATTGAGTATCGAGCCCAGGATGCTTGCCAGAATGTTATAGGAACCGCCCGAACGCGTTCCGTAATTGGATGTACGGTTATAACCGTCCTGATACCCACGCTGGAAACCCTG
>JAYVDQ010000582.1:0-5050 GCA_043749325.1 Chloracidobacterium sp.
GTTACGAAATCGTTGATAGTCTCGCACCGGGCATCAAATCTCGCGTCAAAATACGCCAACCAAAAGCACGGATTTACCCCGACCCACGTCACGACACGAGTCTGGCCGGACGGCATCCGCGAAGAAGAGTTTTATTACGAACTTTCAGCTTTGTAAGCGACGTACCGAAAGACGCCGTCGGATTACGAAAATTACCGCAAAAAGTCGCGTTTCGTTTCGTTAATAAGTATAATGATTGAATTCTTTACCTAAAATCTTGATCTGGGGACAATACGATGAAAATTTGCCCACGCTGCCAAAAGACCTATACGGACGACAATCTTAACTTTTGTCTTGAGGACGGCTCGGTCCTGACACAGGCTGGGGCTCAACCGCCGCAAACCGTTCAGATAAACGAGCCTCGCATAACGCAGCAGCAGCCCTCGATGTCCAGCCAGCCAGCGTCGCAGCCCGGTTCGCAACCAGGCTCGCAGCCCGGGTGGAACGTGGCGCCGCAGCAATATTCGATGCAGCCGCCCAAGAAATCCTCAAAGATGTGGATCTGGGTGGTCCTCATCCTGGGTGTTTTGGCAGTTGTTTGCGGCGGCGGGCTCGTGGGCCTTGTTTACATTGGTTCCCAAGCGGACAAGGCATCGAATACTTTGTCGAACACGACCAAAACCTCGTCTTCGCCAAGCGGTAATAAATCGACGATTTCGACATCGAACTCGACCTCAACCTCAACGGACAGGACGAGCGTTGACACGATCGATCTGTCGGAGTGGGTGAAGGAAAATTCGCTCTATGGTACGACCGAATTTACGAACGGCGAATTTATCATGGGGTCGAAGAAAAAAGCCTTTTACTATGTGCTTGTCGCCCCCGAGGACCACAAGACCGATCACGCCAATACGCGTGTGACCCTGCGTAATATTGACGACGCCAATTCCAGCCTTGGTTACGGCCTGATTTTTCATAGTAATCCGACCCCGCTGCTACAGGACTATGCATTCCTGATCGATACCAAGCGAAAAAAATATCACGTGGTGCATCACGAGCCGCAGAAGGAAAGCTCGGTCGTTGCCTGGACAAGCTCCGATGCGATCAAGGGCGGAACGGAGGAAAATGTCCTCGAGGCCCGCGACTTGAGCGATAAGATCGAGCTTTATATAAATGGCACGATGGTCACGTCTATCAAGAATGTGTACGGCTATTCGGGCGGCGTCGCCGGGCTGTATTCGGGCGACGGAATAAGGATCGCCTTTAAGAATCTCGAGATCAGAAAATAGTTATGCTATTCGTTGCTCGTCGTTCGTGGTTCGTAGCTGATTGATCGAGTGCGACGAACAACCAACGACTGACAAACTTATGAAACAATGTCCGCGTTGTAACCAAACCTATAGCGACGATCAGCTCAATTTTTGTCTCAATGACGGTGAGCTGCTGACGAGTTTTGCCTCTGAGCCGTCGCGCTACGTGGACGATTCGCCGCCGACCATAATATTGGATCAGGCACGCGTGACTAACCCCGCGAGCTGGCCCGCAAGTTCATCGCCACCGTCACAATGGCAGCCGCAGAATCTGCAAAATCAGCCGTTCGGTTCGCCCGCTTTTGGTCAAAAGCGTGATCAGACATTACCGACGATAGCAATGATACTCGGCATTCTGAGCGTGGCGTTGATCTGCTGCTATGGCGGCATTTGGTTAGGGCTGCCGGCGGCCGTTTTGGGCTTTCTCGGCATGAGGAATACTGATGGAGACCCGAGCCAGTACGGAGGCCGCGGAATGGCGATAGCCGGGATGGTGCTGGGCGTCGTCAGCCTGCTGTCGTCACTCATTGTTGCGATGATCGCAATAATAGCCAGATAGTCATAAATCTCCTATAATCATTGAGATGCGTGTGAGCTTAAACGTCGTCGCGGGGCCGCAAACGGGGCGATCATTTACATTTGATCAGCACGATACTTTCATGATCGGCCGGAGCGATGATGCCCAATTCTGCCTGCCGCACGACCGTTTCTTTTCACGACATCACTGTATTCTAGAGATAGCTCCGCCTCAGACCTTTATACGCGATCTTGGCTCTACCAATGGCACGTTTGTAAATGGAATGCGGGTCGATACGGCATATCTGAAAAGCGGCGACCGGATACAAGGCGGTGAAACGGTGCTCGAGGTCGAGGTTTCGACTGGGCTGGATTCTTTTGACGATACGTTAAAGGATGCGCACAAATCGACGCACCCGTCTGTGGTAAGTGTCCGCTGTTTGAATTGCAGTATTCCAGTCAATGTCGAGGCATCGCATCCCGACGCCCAACTGTCGTTCATCTGCGACGAGTGCCGCGAAAAGCTCAAGGCAAATCCGCAGCCCATACCTAATTACCAGATGATCCGCATCATCGGCCAGGGCGGCATGGGAAGCGTAATGCTGGCGCGAGCCGAAGCGGACGGCCGGGCCGTCGCGATCAAGACACTTTTGCCGGAGGTTGCGGTAAGCGAGCAGTCACTCAAGCGTTTTATCCGCGAGATCGAAGTTGCGTCCTCGCTCACTCATCCAAATATCGTCGGCTATATCGAAAACGGCACTCATAACGGCCTCGTCTATCTCGTGACCGAATTCATATCCGGAATGGACGCCGCTCGGCTGGCAAAGCATCGCGGCGGAAAGCTCGATTATCGCGAAATGGTCAAGATCATCGAGCAGACGCTTGCGGCTCTGGATTTCGCCCATAATAAGGGATTTGTCCATCGCGACATCAAGGAGCAGAACATCCTGGTCGAGGGAAATTACCCTAATTCCGTCGCAAAACTTACGGATTTCGGCCTGTCGAAAAGCTTTAAGGAAACCGGCATGAGCGGCGTCACGATGGTCGGCGATGTGGCCGGGACGATCGCTTATATGCCGCCAGAACAGGTTAGAGATTTCAAAGACGTAAAGCCGCCGTCCGACATCTACGCCATCGGCATGACTGCCTATAGCCTGTTGACCGGCGCCCATGCTCTTGATATTGCCCCAAAAGCCGGCATCGCCGAGACTGTCAAAGCGATCTTCGAGAAGCCCATCGTGCCTATCAGAAATCGCATTCCCGATATACCACCGCATGTTGCCGCCGTGATCGAAACCGCCCTCGCAAAACAGGTCGAGGCGCGGTGGCGGACCGCCGGTGCAATGCGTGAGGCGCTTTTGTCAGCGGCTTCATAGTTTGGGGTTCCAGTTTTAGCTGGGCTCCGCCCAAATATTTGCCATCAAAAGTGGGAACTCAAAACCATCGTTGACAATTTATAACAGATTTCTTAAATAGTTTTTGTGACCTTTGACAGCGAACGCGGAGCATCAGGGTTAATACCCTTGGCCTCGGAAAGAAGTGCCGCGAAAAGCTGTGCCGGAACGATGAATGGTACCGGCGACAGGAATTCATCGATATCGGATGGCAGGATAACGCTGTTCGGGGCCATTTTTGCAATGTCCGCGTTGTTGGTTATCGCGAGGCAATCTGCGTTGAGTTCGTGAAGCCGGTTGAGCAACTCGACACTGCTGGTTTTCGTGACTCCGGACGGGCCGAAGAGGACGACAGGGAATCGGCGTTCGACTATTGCGAGCGGACCGTGAAAGAAATCGGCGGATGAGAATCGCTCGGCGACGACATAACAGGTTTCCATCAGCTTTAATGCCAGCTCGTACGAATTGCCGTAGTTCATCCCGCGTCCGACGACCACGCAGTTTTCCATGAAGACGTAGCGTTCGACGAGCTTTTCGACATCCGGCAGCAATTCCAGCGCGCGGGCCGTATAACCGGGGATCCGTTCGAATTCGAGTTTTTTTTCGGCAAGCTCGCGGGCCAACATATAAAAATGCAGCATCTGGCCCGTGTAGGTCTTTGTCGCCGCGACTGATTTCTCGCGGCCGGCGTGGATCAGAAGACACTCATCGGCGATCCTGGCCATGGTCGAATCAGCCTCGTTGGTGATGCCGAGCGTGTACGCTCCGGAGGCTTTTGCACTTTCGAGCACTTCATTGATGTCTGCACCTTCGCCCGATTGAGATACGCCGATAACGAGAGCCCGGCTGAGATTTATCTTCGCGTTGTAAAGCGTATAGACCGACGGAGCGGCCAGCGAAACCGGAATCCCGACCGTCACCTCGATCAAATAGCGTCCAAATAGCGAGGCGTTGTCCGAACTGCCGCGAGCCACGATGACGATCAGGTCGATGTCCTTCTTACGCAGGAAGGCGCCGAGACGGCGATATTTTTCACGTTCGGCGAGGATCGTCCGCTCCAAAACAGCGGGCTGCTCGGCGATCTCCTGAAGCATTAACGACATAGCTGAATCATAACATTGGCGCGCCGATAGCTAAAAGGCGATAAGTTTGGCTGATGATTATGTGGTCCTGCGGTTCGTCGATGTAACTTGAAACGATGCGTTCAGCGTTTTCCGTCATAGAATTTACGGCAAGACCATAACCGCAGCCTCGCCTTTGACAAGCGTTTCACCGTTTTGATTGGTGCAGACGGTTACAAGGGTGACAATGCCCCGGTCTTCGCTGAGATTGGTAACCGTCGCCGTAGCTGTAACCGTGTCACCCAGGAAAACCGGTGCGGTAAATTTCATTGTCTGCGAAAGGTAGATGATCTTTTGCTCTTTGAATTCGTTGCCGAGCACGGCCGAGATAAACGCTCCGCTGAGCATACCGTGGGCGATGCGTTTACCGAAACGGGTTGTTTTGGCAAATTCTTCGTCGAGATGTATCGGGTTAAAATCTCCTGAAACGTCGGCAAATTTGCGAATAATTTCGTCGGTCACGAGCCGCGAAGTCGAAAACGTGTCACCTATTTTTAAGTCCATTTCGATTCTTTTATTTAGCTAAAAACATTAAGACGATTTTATTTTTAATAGAATAAATATTATTCGGAAAGATCGGGGTCCCTATCAGGAAACTCATTGAGCACTGCATTAATAGAGCCGCCCACCATCAACGCGGTCGCGGTGAGGTATAGCCACAGCATCATAATTATCACGGCGCCGAGCGATCCGTAAGTTTTATTATAGGAGTTGAAATATCCGAGATAGA
>JAYVDQ010000583.1:0-3090 GCA_043749325.1 Chloracidobacterium sp.
AAATACCGACACCAGCGCGGATCGACGTTTTGCCGTCGCCCGTGGCGTCGAAAGCGAAACCAAAGCGTGGCCCGAAATTGTTCTTGTCATTTGGCAGCGGAGGCGTCGGCAGATGCTGGTATTCCCAACGGAGACCCAAGTTGACGGTCAAACGCGGATTAATACGGAAATCGTCCTGTCCAAAAAAGGCATATTCGCCGATCTTGACGGTAAGGCCCTGAATGCCGATACCCTGCGTGAAATTGGAGGTGTAGCATTTTCCGGGGACGCGGCCGGTTGTGACTGTGGCGCAGTTCGTGATCACGGTTGCCGGACTCTGCCATTTAACGTAGTCAACAATAAAATTATTGATATCGGCATACGTAAACGAACCGGCTTCCGAGAATAGCTGCTGGACACGGTCCGTAACCTGACTGTACTCACCGCCGAATTTGAACGTATGGCGCCCCGCTGACCAGGTTAGGGCATCGGCGAACTGGTATCGCTTTTCATCCGGATACGCATTTCTTTCAAAGTTTGTTGTTGTACCGAACGTGAGGCCGTTCGTCAAAACAACCTGAGGCGACCGCGCTCCCTGCGAGGTTGTCGCGGTTGTCGGTTCGCCCGTAAGCGGGGCTTGGCTAAAAGCCTGTCCCAATTCTTTTGAATATTGGAATCGGGCCTCATTCAGCATTGTGCTCGAAAGGGTTGACTGGAGCCGGGTATTGAATGTGTCAACTTTGACCCTATCATCGCCAAAGCTATGCCTTGCATTCGTATTTGTTGCCTGTGTCTGCAAACCCGCGGGCGAGAACCACCGCAGACGATTGTAAGACCCGGTGAGAACATTATTTTTGTTTATGTTCCAATCGATTTTAGGAAAGATCAGACGCTGGTCGCCACGTCGCGGCACTTCGCCGGTCAGCGAGTTGATGAAAGCAAGCGTGTTGTCGATCTGCGTCGAGGTGACACCGAGGCCCGTCAGAGTTGTGCGATTTACGGTGTTTATGTAATTTGGGTTGCTAAAGAGAGCAAGCCCCGGAAAATTTCGCTTTTGCTGATCGTAAGTGAAGCAGAAAAAGACATGATCTTTCGAGATCGGGCCGCAGACGTTCGCACCGAACTGGTGGCGAATATCGATAGGTTTGTAAGCGACACGCCCAGTCGTAAAGTCCGGATTCAGGATAGTCTTGAATGCGCTCGGGTTGCGGGCCCCAAATCTATTGTTTCTGTAAAATTCGAAAAATTCACCGTGAAGTTCGTTGGTTCCGCTTTTTGTAACGGTATTGACAACGCCACCCGCCGAACGGCCGTATTCGGCTGAGTAGTTTGAGGTATTAACCTGAAACTCGCGAATAGCCGACTGGCTGACAACATATCCGATGCGGGTTCTTCCGCGTTCTTCGGACTGCCACGCCTGATTGTTATCGCCGCCGTCAACCTGACTGTTGTTCAGCACACCGGAAATACCCCGGAAGCTAACGAGGCCAAAGGTCCCATCGGGAACTGTCGAGGGGGTCAAAAGAACAAAGTTTACTGCTCGCCGGCCGTTGATCGGCAATTCGCTTAATGAGGTTCCGTTAATGTTTGTGGCATTCGTGTTGTCGTTGGTATTGATAACCGGTGCTTCCGCCGTAACGTTGACCTCGGCGGTTTGAGATCCGAGCGTAAGCGGCAGATCGACCGTGGTCACCTGGCCGACCTCGACCGTAACATTGTCGGCTTTTGCCGGAGCAAAGCCTGAAACCGAGGTTTCAATACGGTATTTTCCGGGAGGCAGATTCGATACACGAAAGCCTCCGTCCTCGGTCGCCGATACAGTCATCCCGGCATTGGTGCCGATATTGGTTACTTTAATGCTGGCATTCGGTACGACCGCGCCGTGCGGGTCCGTCACCCTGCCGCTGATAGCTCCGGTTACTGTTGACTGGGCAAACATCTGTCCGGCGAACATCATTACGAATAGGCTGATGCCGAATAAAAATTTGATTGCAAAGTTTTTAGTCATGTGTTGTTTTGACCTCATTTAATAGAATTTCCTGGGATATTATTACTGCTGAGATATGCAAAATTCCGCGGATATTTCGGTTTTTGGATTTTTGTTTTAATTTTCGGATTTTGTGCATTTAAGGATAATATTTTTTATAGCTGAGCGCAAAGCGATTTTTCGAAGTTTTCATCCCATAAAACCTTGTGCCTCGATCGATTTGCGTCATCGCTTTCCTTACAAAGAGTGCGTATATCCGATTCAAAAATCGCTAATACGCTTGTATATATTCATCAATGCAAATTGAGTTCCTCGGAGATGAAATTTTCACGTTTTATTGATAATAAGTACGCGAGATTACATTGACGTTAAAAAGCGCATGAAATAATTGCCATGCTTTCTGATTTCGCAAACTGGAATTATGGCCTGATGCCGGCGCCCAGGAACCGATGTTATGAATTTTCGTGCAATTTGTAATATCTTTTGTTACAATACGTTTTGAGTATTCGAATTATTTGGAAATTGCCGAAAAAATGGAAGTTTAATGAATTATCGGAAACTTGACTTTTTTGTAAAAATGGACTAAGTTAGTCGGGCATTGATATCCGGACGCGACTAACACGTTAGATAAATGCATAGAACAGAAACTGAAAAGGGGAAAATAATGGCACAACACGTAGAATATTCTACATCATCATACAAAACGCCATTGCATCATCGCATTATTGCAAGCATGCCGGTACAGGCAAGCTGGATCGATCTTGAAACGGGCGAAACGATAAACGTCGAAGGCTTGACCGAAAATGTTGGCGAAACCAGCACTTTGGTCAATCTGGACACTTTACCGCCTGTTGGCTGCGAAGTTCGTCTGAGAATTATGGACGAAAACAAGCCGATCATCGACGTTACGACGCGGGTGATTAGGGTTGAACGCGATCCAGGCAAACCGATGGCTGCTCTTACCATTTTGGAAAATATGAAGAAATGGAAGAACACGGCCATGGCCGCTGCTGAAAAATGGGTGACGAGGCATTGGCAACTTAACTACGAAGAGGAATGGGTTAACTAACCTTTTCTTTATTTGTTATCATACAGGAGCGGGGAGATTCGATTAGGATCTCCCC
>JAYVDQ010000584.1:0-6391 GCA_043749325.1 Chloracidobacterium sp.
AGCTTGGCGATCTGTACTGTTCTCTATATTCTGGTAGCGGGAATCATGGTCGGATTGGTTGATTACAAGCTATTGACCAATGCCGCCGCCCCTATCGCAGTTGCGATCGACGCCGCTCTTCAAAAAGCGCAAGGCACAACGATGGGTACGATCCTGCAAGTGTTCCCGACGATCATTAAGGTCGGTGCCGTGCTCGGACTTAGCTCGACAATGGTCGTTATGACGATGGGCCAGCCGCGAGTTTTCTACTCGATGTCCAAAGACGGCCTGCTGCCGTCATGGGCGGCGAAGATCCATCCGAGGTTTCAGACTCCGCATATTACTACGGCTATTACGGGAACGATCGTGGCTATACTTGCCGGGTTTGTGCCGATCAGTTTGCTGGGCGAACTCGTGAGTATCGGGACGCTTTTCGCATTTGTCATTGTCGGTACGGGAATTATCATTTTGAGATCGTCAAACCCGGCGCTCAATCGCCCGTTTAAGGTGCCTCTTTCGCCTTTCATCCCGATCGCGACCGTTGTATCGGCGGCCTATCTGATGAACAGCCTGCCGCTCGATACGTGGATCCGCCTGATCGACTGGATGGCCATCGGGCTCGTGATCTACTTTGCTTACAGCTATAACCACAGCCACCTCGGTATAGAGGAGGAAAGGGGCGGCGATGTGACGGAATCGACCTACAAACCGCCTATCGCGGCGATTCTGGCGATCGTATTTTGTATTGCCTTGACTCTCTACCAGGTTCCATATCTGATGGATCTGAAATCGGATATCCCGTTCAATCTCGGCATAAGATTGTTTGCCTGGGGCATCACGGGCGTTTTGGTCGGCGTACTTATGTATGGAAAAGGCGACCGCAACGCGGGCCGAAGCGCGAAAACGCGTAACATGGGCCTGATACTTTCGCTGGCAAATCTGGCGATATGGATCGGAATTACCATCTGGTATTTCACCTATATGCACGGTAAAGCGGGAACCATGTGATCACCTTACGAATGTAGGGAGCGACGGTTTATTTTTGCCACGGAGAGCACAGAGTTCGCAGAGTTATGTAAAGCTCTAATTTCTCTGTGAACTCTGTGGCTTATTTTATGCAAAGTAAACTCGTAAAATGGCTGATCGTCCTCGGATGCGGGCTCCTGATCGCATGCATTCCGCGACCTGAGGGCGTGACACGCGAGGCGTGGACACTGCTCGCGATATTTGTCGCGACGATTGTAGGGTCAATTGTCCAGCCGATGACCGGAAGCGCGATGGTTTTGCTAGGCGTCGTGGCGGTCGCCATTTTTCGCGCGCTGCCGATAGAAAAAGCCCTGAGTGGCTATGCAGACAAGTATGTCTGGCTCGTCCTCGCCGCGTTTTTCATCTCGCGGGCGATGATAAAGACCGGCCTTGGACACCGCATAGCTTTGATATTTGTTCGTCTGATCGGCCGTAAGACCATCGGCATTGGGTATGCGCTCGTATTTACCGACTTTATTCTCGCGTCGTTCATACCATCGACCGGGGCACGTTCGGGCGGTATTATCCTGCCGATTGCGCGGAGCGTTTCCGAAACGTATGATTCGCGGCCCGACGACGGCACGGCCGGACGTTTAGGCACGTTTTTAATGAACTTGCTCTACCAGTGCGAGGTGATCCTGTGCGCGACGTTCCTGACCGGCCAGCCGTCAAATGTGATAATCGCGAGATTTGCGAGCGAACAGGCCCATATCGACCTCAGCTACTCGATGTGGTTCATCTCAGCGATCGTTCCAGCGCTGGTTTCGCTGACCGTGATTCCACTGATGATCTATCGATTCTTCCCGCCTGAGATAAAAGAGACGCCAAACGCCGTAACGTTTGCCCACGACGAGCTCGTAAAACTCGGGCCGCTGAAAAGAGAAGAAAAGATCCTGCTCGTGGTCTTTATCGTGGTTGTTATTTTGTGGATAACCGCAAAATTTCACGGCATCGACGCAACGGTCATCGCCCTGTTGGGCATTGCCTTTTTATTGATAACGCAAGTGCTCGAGTGGAGCGATGTCATTAACGAAAGACACGCTTGGGAAGTGTTTATCTGGTACGGCGGCCTCGTTATGATGGCCGCAGCTCTGGGCGAGACAAATCTGCCAAAGCTTTTTGCCGAGAGCATCGCCGGTGTCACAAACGGCTGGACGTGGCCCGCAGCACTTCTTGTTTTGGCTCTTGTCTATTTCTACGCTCACTATGGGTTTGCCAGCATAACGGCCCACGCGACAGCGATGTTCATACCATTTCTCGTTGTAACAATGGCGGTCGGTGCTCCCGCCGGACTGGCCGTGCTTATACTCACCTATTTCTCAAATCTCAGCGCGGGCCTGACGCATTACGGCACGACGCCTGCTCCAGTTTACTTTGGCACCGGCTATGTCAAACAGAGCCAATGGTGGACGATCGGGTTGATCGCCTCAGTATTAAATATAATTATCTGGTCGACTGTCGGTCTTGGTTGGTGGAAGATCCTGGGCTGGTGGTAGGCGAATATTGAAAAGTGAAAAACTAAAAATGAAAAGACAAGAGGAGCGGAATTCTGAATCGCTCTTCCTGCCCTTTTATTTCTTAACTATTAGTTTTTAGTTATCAGAGTCGCCGTTTGGCACGCCTTTATTGATGAGTCGAATTAAAGGTCTTTGCGTTATTAGATGCCTTTTTTCTAGGTTGTCTGTGCTATCATTCCCAAAACAAACTACTTCAAACTCCTATGGACAATGCGATCAAGAAAACGCTATGGGCGACGGCTGATAAGCTTCGCTCGAATATGGATGCGGCTGAGTACAAGCACATTGTCCTTGGGCTGATCTTCCTCAAGTACATTTCGGATTCCTTTGCTGAGCATAGGAAAAATCTTGAGAAGAGATTTGCCCATCCGGACGATGATTATTTCATTGAGGACGTGCCGACCAGAATTCACGACCTCGAAGAACGCGACTATTACACCGAAGCAAATGTTTTTTGGGTTCCGGCGGATGCTCGTTGGGAAGAAATACGATCAAAGGCTAAGCAGCCGAATATTGGAAAGACAATCGATGATGCCCTAGTTGAAATTGAGACGGAGAATCCTAGGCTCAAAGGCCTACTCGATAAAAGATTCGCCCGGACGCAGCTTGAGCCAGGCAAGCTTGGTGAGTTGATAGACGAGATTTCCAAGATCGGACTTGTCGGAAACGGGCATAACGCAAAAGATTTGCTTGGCGAGGTTTACGAATACTTCCTCGGGCAGTTCGCCAATGCCGAAGGGAAAAAGGGCGGGCAGTTTTATACGCCCGCTTCTGTCGTAAGGGTGCTCGTCGAAGTTCTCGCACCGCATTCCGGCAAGGTTTATGATCCTTGCTGCGGTTCGGGCGGGATGTTTGTCCAATCCGAAAAGTTTATGGAATCGCACGGCGGGCGGTTCGGCGATATTTCCATTTACGGGCAGGAATCTAACCCGACGACATGGCGGCTGGTTGCTATGAATCTCGCTATTCGCGGGATGGATTTTAACCTTGGCAAGGAACCGGCGGACACATTCCTAAGAAACCAGCACCCCGACCTCCGCGCCAATTACATAATGGCAAATCCGCCGTTCAATGTTTCCGATTGGTGGAACGCCCGGCTCGAAGGCGATCCCCGATGGCAATTCGGAACGCCTCCGGCGGGAAATGCAAACTACGCGTGGCTTCAGCACATTTATTATCACCTCGCACCAAACGGACGGGCCGGCGTAGTCCTTGCAAATGGTTCGATGTCGTCCTCGCAAAACAGCGAAGGAACGATCCGCAAGGAAATGATCGAACGCGATGCCGTCGAATGCATGGTCGCCCTTCCCGCACAGCTTTTCTTCAACACCCAGATCCCGGCGTGCCTCTGGTTTCTCAATAAGAACAAAGGAAACCGAAAAGGCGAGATTCTTTTCATCGACGCCCGCAAGCTCGGTCGTCTCGAAAACCGTGTCAACCGTGTGTTTGACAATGCGGATATTCAAAAGATCGCCGAAACCTATCATTCCTGGAAACAAGTCGAAGACGTTCCTGTCAGTACCGAGGGCCATACCGACCGGGTTCCTTATGAAGACGTTCGCGGGTTCTGCAATTCAGCTAGTCTCGAAGTAGTTCGTACGCACGATTATATTTTAACGCCGGGGCGATATGTTGGGGCGGAGTCAATTGAAGATGGCGATTTGCCGTTTGAAGTAAAATTTCCAATGTTGGTTGAACAACTGGAAGGACAGTTTCAGAAGTCGGCGGAGTTAGAAGCGTTAATAAAAACGAGTTTATCTCAAATTCATTGTGCAGAATAAACACTGGAAAATTGAGAAAATTGGTGAATATGCGAGTCTGCAAGGAGGCTTTGCATATCCGAGCAGTTCATTCTGCGAAGCTGGCGTACCGGTGTTAAAGATTCAGAATATCCGCTTGCGGGATGTTGTGACTAATGAACTTTCGTATGTACCGGAAAGAGTTGCAGAAGAAACATCGAGATTCTTTGTTCAAGAAGGCGATGTCTTAATTTCAATGACTGGCTCCTGGTCACATCAGCCTAATTCTGTTGTTGGTAGAGTTGCACGCTATAGCGGCGAATCCAACAAATATTTAATAAACCAACGAGTTGGGCGCTTTGTTATCAAGAATCCACAATCGCTTGATTTACGGTACTTGTTTTTCGCGCTTTGCGATCCCGAACGTCAGGAATCTCTAGTCGTAGGAGCGAGCGGAAGTGCTAATCAAGCAAATATTAGCGGAAAGCAGATTGAATCTCTCCGAATTCCAATTCCGCCGATTGAAGAACAAAAAGCCATTGCCAAGATTCTTTCGTCGCTCGATGACAAGATCGAGCTTAACCGGCGGATGAATGCGACTTTGGAGGCGATGGCCCGGGCTTTGTTTAAGGCTTGGTTTGTGGACTTTGAACCCGTCCACGCCAATAAAGAAAACCGCCCCTCAACCTCCGCTTCCCCCGAAATCGCCAAACTTTTCCCCTCCGATTTCGAAAACGGCAGCCCGAAAGGCTGGCACGTTGGAACGCTTTCTGAAATCGCCACGAATTATCGGCAAAACATTGATCCTACCGAAATTGATGCGGAAACACCTTACGTCGGACTAGAGCATATTCCCCGAAAGAGTCTCGCTCTGACAGAATGGGGAACTGCAAGTAAAGCGGAAAGCACAAAATCAGATTTTCGAGCAAAAGATATTCTGTTCGGAAAACTTCGACCCTATTTTCACAAGGTCGTAATTGCCCCCGTCGATGGCATCTGCTCAACAGATGTTCTTGTTGTAAGGCCAAAAGAGAAATACCACTTCGGACAAACTGCGATCCATTTCTCGAGCGAGGCACTCGTCCAATATGCGACCCAGCTCTCCAACGGGGCAAAAATGCCTCGGACAAGCTGGTCCGATTTGGCGAGATTCGAAACGGTCATTCCGTCAAAGGAAATATCAGAAAGTTACACCACGTTTGTGACATCAATTGTGAAGCGAATACTCACAAACATACGCGAAGGAAAAGTCTTGGAAGAAATCCGCGATTCACTATTGCCGAAACTAATAAGCGGTAAGGTGAGGGTTAACTGATGAGTACAAATACACCTTTGCGAGATGTACTATTCGTAAGCCACGCGAATCCTGAAGACAACGATTTTGCGTTGTGGATAGGCCTTCGTTTAGCTGCCGAAGGGTACGCTGTATGGTGTGATCTCACGGAACTATTAGGCGGCGAGGATTTTTGGAAGGATATTCAAAACGTGTTGGAGACGAGAACGGCGAAATTTCTTTTTGTTACCTCAGATACTTCAACAGTCAAGGATGGCGTATTACAAGAGCTTACTGTCGCAAAGCGCGTGGCGAAGGCCAACAACTTACCCGATTTTGTAATACCCTTGCACATCGACCAGTGCCAGACGAATATTGAGATTTCAAGGATTAACTACGTTCCGTTCAATGAAAGCTGGGCAGTGGGCCTTGCACAGCTCTTGAAAAAACTTGAAAAAGACAAGACACCAAAGAACATCAATTTTAGCCCCGGCGCCGTTTCCGATTGGTGGAAAGAACACTTTAGTTCGGAAGCTGGATTATACGACCAACCCGAAACTCTGTTCTCTAACTGGTTTCCAATTTCGAGTTTGCCGGAAAAAATATTTGTCCATGTCTTTCAACCTGGATATTCCCGTTCGCTGCTCGTAAGCGGTTCAGCTGATCTACCGCCGAGCCGAGAACACGCGAACGCGATAATGACGTTCGCTCCAACGAGCGACTTCCCGAATCCGTCGTCCATCTTTTGGAAATCATCGTCATATAGCGTGAGTGACCTGCTGCTGGATGATAAGCACAAAAACACGTTAGTCGATTCAAAAACCTTCATCAAAATTCTCGTCGATCTTCTGCGCCAA
>JAYVDQ010000585.1:0-6314 GCA_043749325.1 Chloracidobacterium sp.
CATGTAGATCGCCAGAAACGTGAACAATATCGTAACGGGTATGACGAGTATCGCGACAAATGTCGTGCCTATATTTCTGAGAAAAGCAAAAAGTATTACGACCGATAGGATCAAACCAAGAATGATCGAATCGCGGACCGACGCTATCGAATCGCTAACGAGCAGCGACTGGTCATAAAACGGTTCGATCTTTACGTCGTTTGGCAGCGTCTTTCGAATGGGCTCGAGTTCGCTCTTTACGGCATCCGTTACGGTAATGGTGTTGGCGTCAGGCTGCCGAATGATATTGAAAAGGACTGCGGCCTTGCCATCGGCGGTGACGAGCGTGTAGTTTGGTTCGCTGCCATCACGGACGCTTCCGATGTCGGAAACGAGCACGTTGGCACCGTTAATAGTTGCGACAACGATCGCATTCAACTCGGAGGGCGATGCGACCTGGCCGCTGACGAGGACGAGTTCAAGATGGTGATTTTCTTCGATCAAGCCAGGCGACTCGATGATATTCGAGTTTTTGACGGCATCTATCACCTGCTGGATGGTGACGTTCCTGGCAACCAGCTTTGCCGGCTCGATCTCGATGTGAAACTCGCGGCTCTTACCACCATTAACTCTTATTTCCGAAATACCCGTTAGTCGAGCCAGGCGCGGGCGGATCGTGTACTGAGCCATGTCACGAAGTGTGGACAGATCGCGTGTGTCAGACGTCAGGCTGTAACTCAGAATTGGAAATAAGGCAAACGTAAATCGCTCGACGTGCGTGATAGTTGCAGTCGGCGGCAGGCTGATCTGCGGCAGCCTGGCCTGCACGAGCCCGAGGGCTTCTTTTGGATCGGTGTTCCAATCGAAGTAAAGATTTATCTCTGCGGAGCCGCGAGCCGTCACCGATTTGACATGCTGGATACCCGGAATGCCGTTCATTTTTTCCTCGATCGGCTGGGTCACAGTCACCAGCATCTGATCTGACGGTGTTTCGCGATTCTCGACCGTAATCACGATGCGGGGAAAATCGGTGTTTGGAAAAATAGCAGACGGCATGCGCCATGCGGCGTATGCTCCGGCGATGCACAGGAGGAAAACGGTCACCAGAACGGCCCGCTTATGGCTGGAAATTGTCCGAGCGAAATTCAATTAATCTTTTTCCTTGTCTTTGTTTTTGTCGGTCTCATCGTCTGCCGCTATCTCGACCTTTGTGCCATCCGGCAAGCCGTAGTTGCCCTCGACGACGACCGACTCGCCGCCTTTTAACCCCTCGGTGATCTGTACCTTGTCACCCTGTTTTATGCCGATCTTGACCTTAGTTTCGTGAGCAACCGAGTCCGGGCCGACTGTTATAACGGTTCCTTCGTCTGCGTTTGACGCACTCAACGTGACCGCCGCAAGCGGTATAACGATGGCGTTGTCAACCGTTTCGCTGGTGACAACAAACTGCACTGAGCCGCCAGCGATAAGCAATCCGCGCGGGTTACCAAATCGCGCCCAGACCTCGACCGTCCGGCTCTGTAGGTCGCCGGACCGGCTGATCAGCGTTACGCGTCCGGTCATACGTTCATCCGGCGCGGACGGCGGGTAAATTGACACGGCATCCCCGGTTTTCAGGCTGGCAACGACGGTGTCCGCGAGTTGTGCCTTGACGATAACTTCATTGAGATTTGAGATAGTAAGGAGTTTGGCCCCCGATGAGGCGAATTCGCCCTCAAACTGAAATTGATCGGTCACAACACCGGTTATCGGAGCGCGTATTTCGGCCAGGTTTGCCTGAACCTGGATTGCGTTGAGATGGTCCTGGGCCTGCCGTATCTTGGCCTCGGCTATCGAGCGGGCGTTCGGTTGTAGGGCAAATTTGTTGAGTCCCGTATTTTTTTGTATAAGCCTGTAGGCGTTATCGGCATTGGTGAGGGCCAGATGCGAGGCCTCGAGTTCCTTTAGCGAGATGCCGCCTTTTTGGTAGAGATCCTTGCGGCGCTCATAGACGGCTCGGGCGTTGTCGGCCGCTGCTTTAGCGTCGGAGAGATCCTTCTCGGTTTGCGCGGAGGTTTGCGGGATCGTGACCTTTTCGAGAGTCTCAAGATTTAATTTGGCTTCGTTAAGTACCGCTCGTGCCTCGTCACGCTGGGCCCTCAGGTCCTGCGATGCAAGAACGGCGATGACCTCGCCTTTTTGAACGACCGCGTTTTTGAGCAGCCGCATCTGGATGATCTGGGCAGAGATCGTGGATGAAACGGTCGATTGCTCGGCCGGAGCGACTGTCGCCGGAGCGGATATCTCGGACGAGATCGTGTCCCTTTCGGCTTTAGCTACCTTTACGCTGACGACCGGTTCTTCTTTCTTTTCCGGCGCCGAGGCGGCCGGGTTTCGCTGGAGATAGAGATAAATGCCGATGAGAGTAAGCGCTGCGATGACGATCGTGGCAATAACGAAAGGTTTAGCGTTGAATGACGAGGCCTCGCCTTCAGCCTCTTCAGCTTCAAACTCGTCAACGTCGTCGGTCGGTCTGTTTTCTTCTACCATTGCTTTTTTATTTGCCCGTCGCCCGCATTAGGCGTGATCGTGCCGTCTGATAATCGAATATTGCCTGATAAAGCGCTGTTTTCTGCGTGATCAGCAAATTTTGAGCGTCTGTGACCTCGATTATAGTCGCTTCGCCTGAACGGTATCGAGCTGTCGAGGCTGAAACATTTGCCTCGGCATCGGTTATCGCCGCAGCGATCAAGCGAATACGCGTACGAGCCGAGATCGCCTGTGTCCGGGCGGTAAAAAACGCCAGAGCAAACTGCCGTTCGGCAATTTGACGTGTATTTTCGGTCTGCTGGAGCCGCAGCCTTGCCTGCGTTTCCCGCGACCTTGCCGCTCCCCAATCGAAGATCGGTATAGCAACGCCGACATTGACCTGCACGCCAAGGCTGTCTTTAAGATGGGTCGCCGCAAGCGAGTCGGATATAAAGCCCGAGCTGACCGAGTATGTAAACTGCGGACGGCGTTGGGCCTTCGCAGCGTCGATCTCGGTCTCGGCCACCTTCCGGTCCGCCTCGAATTGAGCAAACTCGGGCCGTGTCGCAATCGCCGTTTCGGCAAACCGCTCGATCTCGTTATCCGCCGGCATTTGGGTCATCAGGTCCTGAACCGCCACCGCGTCCGTAAATTCGTATCCGATAAGCGACCGCAGGCCGCTGGCGTTGACCGACTCGTCCGTGCGTACCTGCTCAAGTTCGTCCCGGCGGGCGGCAGTTTGGAGTCTGGCACGGACAAGATCGACCGGTGCGACCTCGCCGGCGTCAAGCAGAAGCTTCGTGCTGTTTTCAAATTCTTCGGCAAATGCAAGGTTTTTCTCCGCCCCAATGCGTTTGACCGTCGCGAGTGCCAGACCGTAATAAGCATCGCTCACACCCTGGATAAGATCGCGTCTAGCAACCTCGGTGCCCGCACGGGCCGACGCCAGCAATGCCTGGTTGCGACGCAGCGTAGCATTTAACTTGCCCGAGGTATCGATCTCACCCGATGCAATGACGATCCCTTGTATCTCGTTGATCGCATTCGCTCCCAAATACGACGGCAGTCTTGGGCGCACCGGCCCTAATGAAGGCGACGTGAAAATATAATTTGGCCTGGCCTCAAACTTTGGATAGAACGCCGTTTTCGCTTGACGAACATCTTCCGAGGCAATGCGCTCGCCGATCTGAGATCCGCGAAAACCTGACGCTTGTTTTAGCGCCATATCAACTGCGTCCGGAAGACTCAGAACGGGGCCGGTATCCTGCGTGACCTTGCGGACGGAATCACCAGCAAAAACACTTTTTGCCGCCGGCGGAGCTTGCGTAAAAGCGTTGGCCACCAGCAGCAAAATTAGACTGTACGCTAGAATTTTTCCCCGTATTCCTCGTTTCATCAAAGGTGACTAGTGTTTCTCTTTCTTCTCGTTCTTTTCCTCTTTTGCCTCTTTCTTCGGGTCCTCGTGCTCAACGCCGATTATCTTGCCGTTATAGGCGTTGACGTTAACTTCTTTGATCGAGCCGTCCCTATTTTTGAACTCAAATGAGTATATCCATTTTCCTTTCTCTTTTTCGAGTTCCTTAGCTTTTAGTTTGAGGCCGTGGGCCTTAGCGCTTGCGATCGCCAGGGCTCGTTTCATCCCTATCACTTTTGGTTTGGCCTCGGCAACCAGTGTTCCAAAACCAAACAACGTGACTAACAAAAATAACATGATTTTCTTCATTGTGTGTTTCTCCTTAAATTGAATCTAAACTACAGGCATAAGCCTACGATCTCATATATGAATAGAGCATTAACGTGGAAACGATACGGAAAAAAAGCTACCACTCCCGGTCGAGGAAACCAGGGCAATGTCGCCGCCGTGAATTTCCGCAATCCAGCGTGAGATCGAAAGCCCCAGTCCGGCACCGCTCGTTGCGGTTTCATCGGCCCGGCTCCGAGCCTTGTCCACCCGATAGAATCTCTCGAATATCTTTCCCTGTTCCTCTTGTGGTATCCCGATTCCATCATCCTTAACCTCTATTTGAAATTGCTCTTCCGTCGAACGGCATGCTACCGAGACCTTTCCACCCGGCCGGCTGTATTTGACGGCGTTGTCGAGAAGATTCAAAAACAAACGCCGCAGAAGAGACTCGTCACCGCTAAACGGCATCTCTGCGTCGCTCGCAAAGATGATCTCTACCTTTCTCTGATCGGCCAGGACGCGCATAGAACGAACCGCGTCGCTGACTATCTCGTCAAGATAAACCGGAACAAAGTTAGAATGAAATTGGCCTGCGTCGGCCCGGGCCAGCGTAAATAGGTCCTCGACGACCTTCGTCAACCGCTTGCTCTCGTCATGCAAAATGTTTAGCGACTCCCGATAATCGGAGCTCGTTCGATCTTCCTTTGAGAGAGCGACTTCGGCCTCACCGCGGACTATAGCCAGCGGAGTACGCAGCTCGTGCGAAGCGTCCGCCATGAACCGCCGCTGCTGTTCGAATGAAGCGTCCAGGCGGGCGAGCAGATCGTTAAAGACCCGTGCGAGGTCGCCAAGCTCATCATTTTTATTGTTTATCAGGATACGTTCATTGAGATTTCCCGCACCTATCTGCGAAGCCTGACGACCCATTTCGACCACCGGAGCGAGGCTCTTTCGAGATAAAAAGTAGCCGCCAAATCCGGCCAAAAGAAGGGTTAAAGGAACACTCACAAAGAATATGCCGGTCACGCGTTCTTTCAGGGCGATCTGCTCCCGAAGGGAATGAAATGCAATAAGACGATATTTATTCAGCCCGTATTCCAGCGGCGATTCATATAAGCGAAATGACTCGCCGCCGATCTCACAAACGCGGAATTCTCCTTCGCCGCCTATGCATTTCGCATCTAACCCAACTTCAAATGTCGATGCGATCACCCGGCGGTCCTGTGTCGAGATCAGAAATTGATAATCGCGAAAACGCATCTCGTTGACCGCTTCCGCAACAGCCTTTTCGCTAACAGGGCCGCCCTTCTCATCCTCCTGCTCCGCCATCAACGCAACGCTCAAATTTCGCGACATTTCGATCAGCCGTTCATCCGTATCTTTATTCAAAGCGTTTACAAGAACAAAATACGTCATGGCCGAAAACGCAATAACCACGAGACCTAGCACGCCGACGTACCAAAGGGTTAATTTTGTTCGAATAGATCTAAACATCGTCCAAAACGTACCCTAAACCGCGCCGCGTGTGGATCAGCCTCCCAGTAAAACCTTCGTCCATCTTTGTTCTCAGCCGCTTGACATAAACATCGATCAGATTAGAGAACGCATCGAAACTCTCGTCCCAGACATGCTCGGCGATCTCGGCGCGGCCCACAATTTTGCCTTTTTCGCGGGCCAGATACTCGAGCAGCGCATATTCCTTGGTCGTAAGCTGTATTTCGCGCCCGGCCCGCCAAACACGCTGTCCGGCTGTGTCGATCTCAAGATCGGCGACCACAATGCGCGGCGGGCGAATCTCACCGCTTCGGCGAAGCAACGCCCGGAGCCTCGCCAGAAGCTCATCGAAAGCAAAGGGTTTGGTTAGATAGTCATCCGCACCGGCGTCGAGCCCGGCCACCTTGTCCTCGATCGCATCGCGAGCGGTCAGCAGCAAGATCGGTGTCTTTGTACCGGCCTCGCGCAGTTCGCGGCAGACGGCAAAGCCGTCCTTGACGGGCAGCATCACATCCAAAACTATGGCGTCGTAAATATTGATCGCGCTTTGATAAAGCGCGGCCGCACCGTCCACGGCGACATCGACCGCGTAGGTTTTCTCACGCAATCCCTTCGCGACAAAATGTGCAATTCGTTGATCGTCCTCGAC
>JAYVDQ010000586.1:0-3301 GCA_043749325.1 Chloracidobacterium sp.
GTCGCTTCACACCGATTCTTATGATGAGGCCCTGGCTCTGCCGACCGACGCGGCGGCGTTGATCGCCCTTCGGACGCAGCAGATCATTGCCGAGGAAACGGGTGTCGCAAATACGATCGATCCGTTAGGCGGCAGCTACTATGTCGAATCCCTCACGCAAAAAATGATCAACGGCTGCATGGATTATTTTGAAAAGATCGATGGTTTCGGCGGCATGGTCGAGGCAGTCGAAGCCGGCTTCCCGCAGCGTGAGATACAGGAATCTGCCTATCAATATCAAAAAGCCGTCGAACGCCGCGAACAGACGATCGTCGGTGTTAATAAATATGTGATGGACGAAGGCGATTCGACATACAAGATTCTTCAGATCGACGAAAACGTGCGCCACCACCAGCTCGAACGGCTTGCTCAAACTAAGGCGACGCGCGATAACGGTGCTGTCGCCAACTCGCTCGAAAAGCTAAAACAGGCGGCCAAACGAAACGAAAACACAATGCCAGCCATCATCGAAGCCGTCGCCGCTTATGCGACAGTCGAGGAGATTTGTGTCGCTTTGCGTGATGTTTATGGGATTTATCAGGAACCGGCGTTTTAGAGGGGGGATAATATTTTAGCTACTAGCTGCTAGCCTCTAATTACTAATCAGCCTGGATTTGCTGGTTGCGCGCGGCTGGCAGACGTTAATAAGAAGTGGACGAGTTTCTATCAATAACTGACGTAAAACCAGTGGCCCAGCCGAGTCTGGGCCGACGCGGTGAGACTCTTGCCGCGGAATATCTCATCAAAAACGGGTACCGTCTCGTCGTGTCAAATTTCAAAGTGCCGGTCGGCCGCAACAGTAAAGGCGTTCAGGTTACTGGCGAGATCGATATTATTGCCCTCGACGGCGAAATACTTTGTTTTATTGAGGTAAAGACCCGCCGTTCGGATGACTTTACGCCGGTAATCACAAACGTCGATACCCGCAAACAACGGCAGATTATTCGAACAGCAAAGGTTTACCGCAAAATATTCGGCATCCGCGATATGTCTTTTCGGTATGACGTAGTGACCGTGCTGATGCCAAAGCACGCAGAACCCACAATCGAGCTCGCAAAAGGATTCTGGAATGAAAGCAAGTTTCGCAAGCAAAACTGGAATCACGGGGCTTGGCAGGAATTTTGATAACAGTACTTAAAATGAGAAAATGCGCGGCTCTAAACCTCGCGTCTTTTTCTGTCTGGTACTAATAGAGAAGCCCGGAATAATTAACCGAGGCTTTTATCGTTTGCTTTTGGGGACTTTGGCGTCAGTAAGGATCACAAAATCGCCGAGACCGGGGTCTTTTGCCTTGTCGAACGTCTTGAAATCGTCCTCATATCGCATGGTCACAACCAGTACTCTGGCTTTCGGCCGGTATCTGAGCAAATGATCAACCGTTCCGAGACGGCTTTCGGTGTGAAAGCTGCCATTGAGATGAACGACGAGCGCCTGTTTATTCTTTTTTAAATAATTGGCTACCGAGTTTCCCATTGTCGCGTCCCACAATGATTGAGATGCAAGGATCTTGTCGATCCCCATTTGAGCTTCCGGGCTCGGGCCCATCAATGCCTTGAATTTTTTTGCGTATGTGTCGGACGGTTCACCGTAAGGCAGCGGAGCCAGCCACGATTTTGCTTCCTTTGACAGGCTGTTGAGCGTGTCTCGCCCACCTCGGGAGACCATATTTACATAGCGGCGCGGAGCATTTGCGGCGATTAGCGGGAGCTTTTTGTCTTTCGCAACTTCGACCAGCGGGCGATAGTCAGTTTTGTAGTTGCCCCACGGCCTCGATGACGCCAGGAATTGAGCCTCGGTGATTTGACCGTTTAGATATTCATCAACCACGATCTGAACATCTCGCTCAAACATCTCCATCGACAACGCGATTTTCCGCCGCCCTGCGTATTCGGCAACCGCCTGCTTGAATATTTCAAATTCTAACGAGTGCCCGACCGAATCATCATGTTGCTCGCCCAGAAAGATCACGTCCGCATTATCCATCGCCTTAACGATCGCAGCCAGGCTGGACGGGTTTCCCTTACCGTCAAAAACCCTGGAATGCTGATCAAGATCCGGCGTTTGTGAAAAGGCGGCTGCGGGAAGAATAAGTGTTAATAGGCCTATCAAACCTAATATTTTCATATATTTATTCGCCGCAGATGATCTGAGCCGCAAGCAATGGCATTGTAAGTTCGTGATGGCCGGTGATCGAATAACCACGGCCCGCTCCGTTAGCGGTCGGCCTGTGGACGACATTCGTCAGTGGCCGGTAACGCTGCACGAAGTCGAAGTTTGCGGTCGTAAAATCCTGCAAATCGTGTCCGAGATTTCGAACAACGGTGATGGCCTTGAGAAATATCTCGGGCAAGACAACCGCCGAACCGTAATTTATGTAAACGCCCCCGCCATTCATTTCCTTGACGATTGAGCAGATAAGCCTGAAATCCTTGTGCGACGTAGCCCCAAGGGCCGCTCCATCGCAAGAAGGATGAAAATGTCCGATGTCGGCTCCGATCGTGAGGTGGGCAGTAAACGGTATTTTGTTCGCATATGCATGGCAGATCAGCGACATATCGGAATGTGGCGGGTTGAGTCCCGTTACCGCACGTCCCATTGCCTCGCCAAGGCCAATGTCATCATTCTGGCCGGCCTTTGCGGCCGCATTTAGTATTTCGCCGGTCTCTTTGGCGGCCCCAAAATCCCCTTTTCCTAACGTCGCGTCAACATCCTCGCTCGTAAATCCGACCAATGCGATCTCGGTATCATGCACAAGAACCGAGCCGTTAGTTGCAATAGCCGTCACATATCCCCGCCGGGCAAGGTCGATGACTAAAGGAGCAAGCCCCGTCTTGATTACATGTCCACCAAAGCCCCAAATAATGGGTTTCCCGAGGTCTTTTGCGCGGCGAATCTGCCCCGCAAGCTCCCGCAGGCTGCGAACCGCGAGAATATCGGGCAGTTTACCCAGAAAACCGCCCAGAGAATCGTCCTCGAGGATCGGCCGGGCAAAATCTTTCACACTGACCTTGCTGGGCCGCGTCGCTAGTTCGTAGGTTTGGATTTCCGCCAGATCGATCGGATCGAGGCCATTGTAAATAGACATTCAAATTACTGTTTTCCCAAATTTACAAAATCATATCACAGGAGAAAGCCTTGTCCTTAACCAGAAAAAAAGGCGGCCCTGAGACCGCCTTTGGGGTGGTTGATTGGGTCCAGGTCATTCCAGACCGACAAAGTCTATGTTGGTCATGGGGCCTGTGACGTTAACCTGGCGGTTGCT
>JAYVDQ010000587.1:0-2586 GCA_043749325.1 Chloracidobacterium sp.
GCGGCACGCTGGGCAAATTCGGGATGCGCGTTGAGCCCGGTTCCGACCGCCGTTCCGCCAATCGCAAGGTCGAATAGTCCGGGCAGCACGAGATTTAGCCTGTCGATATCACGCTTTACAAGGCTCGCCCAGCCGCCGAATTCTTGCCCGACTGTCATTGGTGTCGCGTCCTGCAGATGCGTGCGGCCGATCTTAACGACATCAGCGTACTCTTTCGCCTTGGCGTCGATAGCATCGTGGACCTTTTGTACTTCGGGAATAAGCGCCGTCATGCACTCAGCCGCGGCGATGTACATCGCGGTCGGGAACGTGTCGTTGGACGACTGCGAAAGGTTCACGTCGTCGTTAGGATGGACGGGCGTTTTCGACCCCATCTCACCGCCGGCGATCTCGATCGCGCGGTTCGAAATGACCTCGTTGGCGTTCATGTTCGTCTGCGTACCGGAACCGGTCTGCCAAACCCGAAGCGGAAAATGGGCGTCGAGTTTGCCCTCGATCACCTCGTCCGCCGCCTGCACGATCAGGTCGAGCTTATCTTTTGGCAGCTTTCTGAGATCGTAATTGACGATGGCGGCCGCCTTTTTCAAAATGCCGAGCGCCCGGATAACCTCGCGCGGCATCACATCGAAACCGATGTTAAAATGCAGCAGCGAACGCTGTGTCTGCGCTCCCCAATACGCCGAAGTCGGCACCTCGACCTCGCCCATCGAGTCAGTTTCGATGCGTGTTTTAGTTTCGTGTTTAGTTGCTTCTGACATAAAAAAGTTAATGATTCAACAAAGGCAAGGTGTCATTTTACACCAGTCGGCAATGCGACGAAACACGGGCGATCATCATATTCCAAATAACAGGTCAATTAGTCTAAGGTTTGATGTCTTAAAGCGGTTTACTGTTCCGTCAGTAACGCATCGACATCCGATTTGAATGTTGACTCTAAAACCATTCCCGTATATTTTTTCGCCAGTCGGCCATTTTTGTCGTAAAGAAATGTCGTCGGAAGCGCCATGCCATCGGGCGAAATATTCGGGTCGTTGCCGGGCGTTAAGATCGGATATTTTATCTGATATTTTTCGACGAAAGGCGGGACGTGGTTCAAATCCTCGTTCATCGTCACTCCGACGACCTCAACGCCGCGGGATTTGTATTCGTTGGCTAGATTGACGAGTCCGGGCGTCTCAACCCGGCACGGCGGACACCATGTCGCCCAATAGTTGACGACGACAACCTTTCCTCGCTGTGCGGCAAAATTCCAGTCACCGCCGTTGATGTCTTTGAGAGTAAAATTCGCTGTGGATTTTCTTTCGCTAGCCGGCGAAACTCCAAACTGCCACCACGACGCGGGAGCCACAAAGAAAAGCACTGCGGCGAACACCGCCAGATAGGCGAGCCAACCCAAAATGCGGGAGCGAATTGCAGGCTTTGTCTTCGTGTCGCCGGTTTCGCCGTCTGTCACTTTTATTTTATCTTTCTCCGTCATTTATACTTCGTTCAAACATGCTCGAGGACGCGGCGCCGCGCACTGACGGCCGCCAAAGCGTCATCCCTATTCCTTATGGTCGAGGCGATTGACGGTTGCGCGCCCGGTTATCATTGTCGGAGTAATCCGGTAGATGACTTCGACATTCGAGCGTATCCATTGATCCATCCAGCGAATACTAAGCGCGGGTGTCAATTTTGGATTGGTGGCGAGAATAAAATCCATCGCGCTCTTAATTTCTTCTCTATCTGTTAATTGAACGGCATCCCCTAAAACTATTACACTCTGCCAGTTTTTTTTATCCGTTACTTCCTCTACTTGCAGGCAGACTTCCGGATTGCTCTCGATAATCTCGGTTTTATTGCCTTCGGTTGTAAAAATGTAAATATGAGGCTCATCGTAGACATAATTAATCGGGACAACATACGGGTGCGTGTCGCGCACCAACCCCAGATGCCCGTAGCCGACGCGGTGCAAAAGGCTTTTGCTGTCTTTGTCATCCATATCTTCGACTTGAACCATCGTCTCAGCTTCAATCATTGTTTTATTCCTCCTCAATTGTCGTGAGAATCTAATTTCTCGTTAGCAAATACACCTTTCCAATGCCGATGCCGACGCAAAACCTGCGTGGGCTTGGGTCAGGGCAGGCGTCACGTTGATTCCATGCCGGTTGACGCGGACGGCAGCAATGGCTCTCACAAACAGAACCGGAACCCCGCAGATTTATGCGTGGCCTGTCATCTTTTCTTCCCGAATAGTATCCAACCAAGGAATACAACCACGCCCAGGGTAATGAGCGTCGGGAACCACATCCAACTGAAACCACCGATTGATCCTTGTCCCGTCATCCCGCCGCCCATCATCCCGCCGCCCATAACATTAATCTCCTCTATTTCCCTGATAGTTGTATTTGCTAATTTTCATAATGGGAGCGTCAGCCACGGTCGCGGCGAAATGCACCAATACCGATGATGAGCATCCCGACAATCCCGCTGGTAATCATTGTTTCGCCGAACATTTGATGCCAGCCGCCCATCGGAGTCATCAGCAGCATCGAGCCGCCGATCACGAGAGCCGCGAAAACGATGGCACCCGTGAGCCGCCCGAGG
>JAYVDQ010000588.1:0-8183 GCA_043749325.1 Chloracidobacterium sp.
ACTATCGGCGGTTCCGCTGTCGCCCTTCGCTACGCAAAACAATTAAACGCATTAATGATCGGCGAAGAAGAGGCGACATACCTTGGCGTGAATGTGAACAAACTCAAATGGATCATTCTCTCGATCAACGTCGTGATCGTCGCCGTCGCAACGGCCTTCACGGGTGTGATCAGTTTCGTCGGCCTGATCGTTCCGCATATTTTGCGAATGCTGGGCGGAGCTGACAACCGTTTTCTTATACTTGGAAGCGCCCTGTTAGGTGCTACGCTCTTGAGTCTGGCGGATCTTATCGCCCGGCTGTCGCTTAGACCCGCTGAACTGCCGATCGGCATCGTCACGTCGGCGGTTGGAGTGCCCATATTTCTTTATCTATTGCGGCGACGCCAGTATATCTTCTGACCAAATTGAAAGACTCATTGTGTTAAAAGCTACCGATATAACATTTCAGATTGGCAACAAAGCTCTGATCTCCGATGTGTCGGTAAATTTCGAGCCCGGCAAGCTCCATTTGATAATCGGCCCGAATGGCGCGGGCAAATCGACACTTATCAAAGTGCTGGCCCGGCTAATGCGGCCCAAAACGGGCATCGTCGAATACGAGAGTCTCGACATATCCCAAACCAGCGAATCAAATCTTGCCAAGCGTCGCGCCGTACTCTCGCAAGCTATCGAGGTCGCGTTCCCGATGTCCGTCCGCGAGATCGTCATGATGGGCCGCTACCCGCATTTCACCGTCCGCCCCGGCAGCGTCGACGAAAAGATCGTCGACGAGCTGATGGATTTTTTTGCTGTAACGGAATTCAGCGATCGCAATTACCAAACCCTCAGCGGCGGCGAACGCCAACGCGTCAATTTCGCCCGCGTCCTTGCTCAATTATGGCGGCCTGATCCGACTTCATCTCCCGCTTTCTGCCGTTATCTATTTCTCGACGAGCCGCTGACGTTCCTCGATATTCATCACCAGATCGAGTTTATGAACAAGATCCGCGATTTCACCGACGTCAGCGACGTCGTAACCGTCGGCGTAGTTCACGACCTAAACCTTGCCGCCCGCTTTGCCGATCAAATAGTATTGCTAAACCAGGGACGCGTCGTAGCAAGCGGAACCGCGAGCGAGGTGCTCACCGCCGACCGCATTCGCGAGGTATTTCAAGTAGAAACAACTTTTCTACCGATCGAGAAAACCGGCGTGCATCTTGTTTTTGATTGAGCAAAGCTTACCTGACGCCCGTTTCATGAACCAGAACGAATTCTTTTCAAATACTCAACATCGGCAAGATCCTTATGTCTTCCGGTCGCAATCTTGTTTTTGATTAGGTCATCCAACCCGATTACGCTGATTCGCAGGCCATCATCGTCAACCAAATTGCGGCTTGCAAAGGCGGCTTCAAACTCTACGCCGGTCATGTAAGTAAGGAAATCAACGACGAGAGGTTCCACACCGATTATTACAAGGCTGTCTTTTGCCGTAAAAAGCTCGGGTGTTAAACTCTCGCTGCCAAATCCAAATTCGGTCAGCGCTTTAACCAAATTATTAGCATTTTCCAAGTCACGAGCTACAAAGAAATCAATGTCATTTGTTGACCTCGAGTAGCCGTAACATCCAACCGCATGACCGCCAATTAGAAGATATCTAACTCCATTCGCGTTTAACAATTCTAATAACTCTCTGAAGTCTTTCGGTAGCCCGAGTCCCATAGTTTTGCCTCCGGAGCCTTTCTATGTTCTGAAACCTCTCTTCAACGGTCGCATTCCGCCAATATTCGATCTCATCAGAATCATCAAATCCCGAAAAGACACGAATTTTTGTCTTGTCTAACCGAAGTTCTGGAATGTCAGTAAACTCATTCATTACTTCTATTATACTCAAAATCTACTTCAAAAACTTGGTATCAAACGCCCGTGGCAGCAGATCTTTCATTTGCACGGTCTCGGTCTTGCCCTTTAGGTTAGCGAGCACGACCGGGATATCGCCGCCAAATTCCCAGATTATCTGACGGCAGACGCCGCAGGGTGGTGTCAGAGATTCGGTATCGGCTACGACGGCTATTTTCACGATCTTTCGTTTGCCCTGCGAAATGGCGTTCCACACGGCGACGCGCTCGGCACACACGGTCAGGCCGTAGCTCGCCGATTCAACGTTGCTGCCGACGATGATCTGTCCGTCGTCTGTTTCGAGGGCCGAACCGACTCTGAATTTCGAAAATGGCGCGTAGGCATTTTCCCTGACGGCGGTCGCCGCTTCTACAAGTTGTTTATCAAGCTGTTCCATTACTTATTTTGCTGCTTTCGTTTCTTCGATAAGTTTTTCACGCACGAGACCGCAGAGGAGATCGACGCTGACGCCCATCTGCCCGCCCTCGGGGATGATAATGTCCGCATGACGTTTTGAGGGCTCGACGAATTCGAAGTGCATCGGACGTATAGTCCGCTCATACTGGTCGAGCGTTCGTTCAAACGTCCGTCCGCGTTCCGTAATATCACGCCGCAGACGCCGAATTAGCCGTACGTCATCCGGTGTATCAACAAAGACGCGCACGTCGAGCAGGTCGAGCACACGCGGCTCGGCAAAAATCAAAATCCCCTCTACAATCACTACCGGGCGGGGCTCGATTACCTCGATCTTGTCACTCCGCGTATGCGTTTTGAAGTCATATAACGGCATCTCGACCGGCAATCCCTGTTTTAGACGCAGGAGATGATTGACGAGCATGTCGCTGTCGAGCGAATCCGGGTGGTCGAAATTGGCCTGTTTGCGCTCATCGAGCGGCATGTCCGAGAGGTTTCGATAATACGAATCCTGCTCGACGAGCACCACTTTTCGCGCACCGACGGAATCGACTATCGCCCTCGCTATCGTCGTCTTTCCCGAACCTGTTCCGCCGCAGATGCCTATAATCATACGAATATCCTAACCGCAGAGAAAAGCAGAATTGTTATTCTGCGTCTCCACGGTTCAATCTATTTTTGAAATTATGCGCCTCAGGAGTTCCTTAAAAACCTCCGCAACCCGCGCCCCCGTCTCCATCACCTCTTCGTGATTGATCGGCTTGTCGCTCATTCCGGCCGCGAGGTTTGTGATACACGAGATCCCCAGCACGCGTAACCCAAGATGCCGTGCCGCGATGGCCTCCGGCACTGTTGACATTCCTACGGCGTCGGCCCCGAGCAGCCGGTACATGCGTATTTCGGCTGGCGTCTCATATGTTGGGCCGGAGAGGCCGCAATAGATGCCCCGATTCAAAAAATCCGTTAGCGCTGAGTCGATGCCCTTTTCAAATCGCTCATGCGCGATTGCGTTGGCCTCTGCCTCGGCGATCTTCTGAAATTCGCGGTCGTAAACTTCGCTCATATCCGGAAAACGCGGGCCCAACCGCTTGTCGTTTGCTCCGCGTAAAGGATTGACGCCCATGCAGTTGAGATGATCTGAGATCAGCATCAGACTTCCCGGCAGCATGTCCGAATTGAGGCTGCCGGCCGCGTTGGTCAGGATCAGATTTTTGACACCCATCACGCCAAATGTGCGGACCGGGAGCATTACCTGCCCCATATCGTAACCTTCGTAATAATGAAAACGTCCCTGCTGAACTGCCACGGCTACTCCGCCGATCTCACCCAAAACAAGCTGCCCGGCATGTCCTTCGACAGTCGATTTAGCAAATCCGGGTATTTGCTCGCACGGAATTTTCACCGCATTTGAAAGATTGTCCGCAAACGCTCCCAGTCCGCTGCCAAGCACGACCGCTGTGTTGACCTCGCCTGTATATTTCGATCTAATAAATGCAGCCGCCTCAGCAGCTTTTTCGTAACTCATAAAATCAGGGATTCACAGATTAACACAGACAAACGCAGATGTTTTAACTCCATCTGCGCAAATCAGTGTGAATCGGTTGTTAAGTTAATTCTCTTTTCTGTATGGAATACCCAACGCCTTTGGTGCCCGCGACAAGCCGATAAAGCCGGCGAGGACGATTATCGTCAGGACGTATGGGATGATCTGAATAAACTGCACGGGGACGTCCTCCCCTGATGGCATCTTTATAACGCCCTGCATCTGGATAGACAAAGCCTCGGTAAATCCAAAGAACAGGCACGCAAAAAGCACGGGGATCGGCTTCCATTTTGCGAGGATCAGGGCCGCGAGAGCTATATACCCACGGCCGGCGGTCATGCCGCGCGTAAACAGAGACGATTGCCCGATCGAGAGATAGGCACCGCCCGCCGCAGCCAAAACACCGGAGAGCACGACAGCGATGTACCGAAGCCGGATAACGTTAACACCCGCCGCATCGGCCGCTTCGGGGTTTTCACCGGCGGCACGAATTCGCAGACCGAACGGCGTTTTGTAGAGTATGTACCAGCAAACAGGCACGAGGACAAAAGCTAGTATCGAGGCTATGGAGAGGCGATTATAGAAATCCGGCAGCAAAAACTCTTTTGCGATCTGCTGCGTCGAACCCGCCGAGTCATAAAGCCGGCTGCTGATCACCGCCGGCAGTCCGAGCATCAGTAGGCTGACGGCAAATCCCGTCACGACCTGATCCGCCTCAAATTTGATGACGGCGACAGCAAAAACGAGGGCCACGAGAGCACCGACCGCCGTTCCGCATATAAAGCCCAAATATGGATTTTGCAATTCGTATGTAGCGACAGCGGCGGTAAAAGCACCGGCAAGCATCAATCCCTCAAGCGCGATATTGATCACGCCCGCACGCTCCGAAAACATTCCGCCGAGCGCCGCAAAGATCAACGGCGTCGCACTCCGTATCGTTGAAAAGATCAGAATAAGAATAAACGTGCCCGTAAATAATTCGCTCATCCTATTTCCTCGTAAACCGCTGAAATGAAGCTACAAAAATGATAATGATAGCCTCAAGGACCTCTACCATGTCCTTGGAAACATACTTTGTCTCGATGTCCACAAATATCTGGCCGCGTTTTAGCACGGCGAAAAATATCGCCGCGATAAAGATGCCCAGAGGATGATTACGGCCGAGCAGAGCGACCGCAATCCCGAGATATCCCCATCCGTCCGAAAAACCGTCGTAATAGCTGTAGCGGTAACCCAAAACCTCGCCTATTGCGACCATCCCCGCCAATCCGCCAGAGATGGTCATCGCGATTATGATTTGTTTTTTGGGCGATATGCCGCCATATTCCGCGGCCGAGGCATTCTCGCCAACGGCACGCAGCTCGTAGCCCCATTTTGTCTTCCACAAAAAGACATAGACGAGGACGCACATCAAAACGGCGATCAAAAACGCAACGCTGAGCGGTACGAACGGCGGCATGCCCGGAATCAATTGGCTGATACGCGGGATATGGGCGCCCTTGCCGATCTCAGCCGTCTGTAGGATCGGATCGCCCGGGATCTTGTAGTAATACTGTGTAAAATAGCTGACCAGCGATATGCCGATAAAATTAAGCATGATCGTATTGATCACTTCGTGCGAGCCGAATTTTGCTTTCAGGATGCCTGGGATCGCCCCCCAAATGCCGCCTGCGATAACCGCCGTAAGAATACAAACCAGCACCAGCAAAACCGACGGGAGACTGTACCATGACCAATCTTCCTGTTTACCAAAGATCGTGACGACCGTCCCGCCAAATTTAATTCCGACCCACGCGGTCGCAAAAGCGGCAACATAGAGTTGGCCCTCGGCGCCGATATTAAGGAGACCGCAACGAAACGCGACCGCTACGGCGAGGCCCGTAAAAATTAGTGGGGTTGCGATGAAGAGCGTATAGCCCAAGTCATTTAGCGAGCCAAATGAATTACCGATGAGTTGGTAAAAGGTAGTAAACGGGTTATCGCCTATAGCCAAGACGATTATCCCGCCGACGACAAACGCCGCAAAAACAGCTGCGAGCGGCCAGAGAATTTCACGAAGAATTTTCATTTTCTACTCGCTCGCATAATTGGCGCTCTGGCGTCGCTAAGCATTTTCGATCGTTCAGGTATTGAGGAAAGGTGCGTCAATAAATATAACCGACAATGCAGAAAGTGTCACCCATGAACAATGAAAACATGAGAAAAAACGATCAATTTTTTTAAAATAGAGACTTGACAATCATACGCTCATATTTTATTATGGGTTACGACTAAGTAATTGGCGCCTGGATCCCGAATGTCGATATTTTTGAAAATAAGGAAAATCTTATTCTCGAGGCCGATCTTCCGGGACTTTCGCGTGAGGACTTTGATCTGTCGATCGAGAATAACGTGATCACGCTGAAAGGCGAGCGCAAGTTTGAAAAGAAAGCCGAGGGTGATAATTATCACCGTGTCGAACGCTCTTACGGAACATTTACTCGCTCATTCACACTTCCGCAGACCGTAACGGCCGAAGGTGCGAAAGCCGAGTTCCAGAACGGCATTCTGTTCGTGACCTTACCAAAACGGGAGGAAACCAAGGCCCGTAAGATCGAGATCAAGGGGGCTGATGCCGAACCGAAAACGATCGAGGCACACAATAAAGCCAAATCAGTCAGTTCCTAAATAGTGGCTTGAAAAACCTAGAGACGCAGAGTCACGGAGAATTTTCTCTAAAATACTCTGCGTCTTTGCGTCTCTGCGGTAAAATAACAATATGAGATTCGACCGATTTACTATCCGCGGCCAAGAGGCCGTGCAGGAAGCCATCACCGTCGCCGAAAAGAATCAAAATCAGCAGGTCGAGCCTGAACATCTGCTCGCCGCGATGCTTGATCAAAAAGAGGGCGTTGTCAAACCTATTTTGGGCAAGATTGGGGCCAACGCTCAAAGCGTTGTGACCGAGGTACAGGCGGCGATCGAAAAATTTCCGAAAGTGTCGGGCGGGCAGCAGTATTTCAGCTCGCGGACGAATACGATATTTCAGGATGCGCAAAAAGAAGCAGAAAAAATGCAGGACGAGTATATGTCCACCGAGCATCTGCTGATCTCTATCGCCGCTGAAAAAGAGGGCGATGCCGGCCGCATCTTACGCTCGAACGGTATTACGACCGAAGATGTCCAAAAGGTAGTTACGGACATGCGCGGCGGTTCGCGGATCACGGACCAGAACGCCGAGGAAAATTTTCAGGCGCTTGATAAATACGCTCAGGATCTAACCGAGCGAGCCCGCAAAGGCAAGCTTGACCCGGTGATCGGCCGCGATGACGAGATACGTCGAACTATACAAATACTCTCGCGCCGGACAAAAAACAATCCTGTTCTTATCGGCGAACCTGGCGTTGGCAAGACCGCCATTGTCGAAGGATTGGCACAGCGAATCGTTTCGGGCGACGTGCCGGAGACATTGAAAAATAAACGGCTTGTCTCGCTTGATCTCGGAGCGATGCTGGCGGGTGCGAAATACCGCGGCGAATTTGAAGACAGGCTAAAAGCCGTTCTCAAGGAGATCGAAAAAGCCGAGGGCCAGATCATCCTGTTCATCGACGAGCTGCATACGCTGGTCGGAGCGGGTGCGTCCGAAGGCGCAATCGACGCTTCTAACATGCTGAAACCGACGCTTGCTCGCGGCACTTTGCGGGCGGTGGGTGCGACTACGCTGGCTGAATATCAGAAGTACATCGAAAAAGATAAAGCTCTCGAACGCCGCTTCCAGCAGGTTTATGTTGGTGAGCCGACGGTCGAGGACACGATCGCGATCCTTCGCGGCCTGAAAGAGCGATACGAGGTCCATCACGGCGTTCGCATCAAGGACGCGGCGATCGTCGCAGCCGCTACACTCTCAAACCGCTACATTACAGACCGCTTTTTGCCTGACAAGGCAATTGACCTGATCGACGAGGCCGCCTCGCGGATCCGCATCGAGATCGACAGCCTGCCGCAGGAGATCGACGTTCTCGAACGCGAGATCCTCCAGCTTGAGATCGAGCGACAGGCCCTGACGCGCGAAACCGACGAAAAATCAAAATCGCGGCTCACTGATATTGAGAAACGCATCGCCGATCTAAACGAAAAATCGTCGGCAATGAAGGCCAAATGGCAGTCCGAGAAAGAAGAGATCGAGAAGATGCGCACGGCCAAGGAGCAACTTGAAAAAGCAAAGCTCGAGCTTGAACAGGCTAGGCAGGGCGGCGATCTGACCAAGGCGGCAGAGATACAATACGGCCGCATTCCGGAACTCGAAAAGCTGCTCGAATCCGAACAGGAGCACCTTGCCGAACTGCAGCAAGACGGCGTTTTCCTCAAAGAA
>JAYVDQ010000589.1:0-5722 GCA_043749325.1 Chloracidobacterium sp.
TTGTCGAACGCGACGCAGTGGTAGGCGTTCGGGGGCGTGGATCGGGTTCCGCCGCGGCCATATCGACCGGGGGCAGCATCTCGACCAGCTCAAATTCGCGATTGCCCAGTTCGTAGTCCGAGGCAAAGATGCTAAAGACGACGGCTGCCAAAAACAATACGCCGACCACAAGCGAAGACACCATAAAATAATTTCGTCGGTTCTTAAAATCCGCGCCCACGGCGTCGGAAACGATCAATTTATCAAACATTTTTATTCTCCCGAACGCCGGTGCCAAGCGTTCTTGTTAGTTAGACACCGGCGGGAAGTGTTTGTTCCCGGTTCGTCCCCAGTATCTAATGTCGGGGCGGCGTGATACTCTAGCGCCGTGATCAAGAGAACAGAAAGCAAAGAGGGCACGGATCGATTGAGGCTTTTCGCCGAGATCTATAGTGCAAAGGTCGAAGCAAGACCCGTTATGGAAATAATCGCCCGGTACGACGCGATGACGGAGGCCAGGCTCGAACTCGGTGAACGGGAGTTCGCCGAAAATACGATCGACGCCGGAAAGCTCGACATGCTGCTTCATCCCGAAAATTACCCCGCTTCGCCGCTGAAAGCCGTTGCCTGAACAGATTATGCCTTTATACGATGTTTACGTGACGTGCGATCAGTGCGGCCAGCCGCATTCGGTGCATGTCCAAGTGACGCTTGACGATGCAAATCTCAACAAGTCTCCGCTAGCCGACGTTTATCCCGGCGGCGAAATGCCGGCGGCGATCGCCTTTATGCAGACCAACAAATACCGCTGTCCGCACACCAAGCAGCTCTTTCCCGCAAACAATATTGACCTGGCGATGCTGATCGCGGCTTAACGTTATGGTTTCGAGAGATGGGCAGAGCAAAGAAAGCAAGAACCGGCTCAAGCGGTTTGCCGAGGTCTATCTTGCTAAAACGACCGAATCCGACACGACCGGCGACGCGGTATTTCACGCGATGAATGAGGCCGGGCTTTTTGGCTGGGAACGGACTATCGCACAGGAATCGGTCGAGCGCGGCAAGGTCGAAAAACTCCTTTCCCTTCAATAAATTTTCCTATTAAAATCAGTCCGCATTCTTTACGGCGATTATCTCCGCGGCTATCGAGACTGCAATTTCTTCGGGGGTGTGCGAATTGATCGGCAAGCCGATAGGCGTGTGTATGCGGTCGAGTTTTTCTTTTGGAAAACCATCTTTTTCGAGGGCCGTTAGTAAAGTTTTCATCTTCGCACGGCTGCCAAGTACACCGAAGTATTTTAATTCGTGGCCGATGAGCTGTCTTATCACGACCTCATCCGACGCGTATCCGAGCGTCATCACGACGACGTAAACATTTGCTCCCCTTCGAATCCTCTCGCCGACGCGCTCGTAACCGTTGATGATCGTTATCTCATCGGCGAAGCGATTTTTTTCGATCGTGTTAAGTTCGGGACGGTCGTCGAAAATGCGAATATAAAAGTCCAGCCGGGACATCAGCTCGCTGAGAGCAAGAGCACAGTGGCCTCCGCCAACGATATAAAGTACGTTTTTTGGGCCGAGTATTTCTATATAAGTGAAGTCAACCTCGCTCTGCTTATGGAATCGTATCCCTTCGTTTTGAGTCCCGTCTTCAGGCGGCAAAACGTTGAAATGCGTCGGTGTAATGGTCAGAAAAGCGGGGGATCGAGCTTTTAGGGCTTTGATAATAGCATCAACAGTGTTGATATTTTCCGGCGTCAGGTAGCGAAAAATGACAGTCTGTTTACCGGAGCAGATCATGCCTGACGCATGAGGGGATTTTTTTTGGTGAACCTGTTCCTTAATCTCCCAGTCTCGGAATCCGGTCGCTACCGCTCGCGGTTCTGACAGATGAGCTTTCGCTTCTTCCACTAGCGAAACCTCCATCACGCCGCCGCCGATGCTTCCCGAAAGCTCACCGTTTGCAGAGACGGCCATTTTGTAACCCTGACGGCCAGGACTGCTGCCCGAGCTTTCGCCGACTACAAGCAGCATCACGGATTCGCCATTTTTCAGATGCGAAGCGATGAATAGCCATAATTCGAGTTCCTTAGTCATCCGACTGTGGCGTTTGTTTCCGACGGTAGGCCGTAGAGGTTCATCAGGACTTTCTCCGGGGTGAACGGCAGGTCAAATTGTGGCGAGCAGTCGGTATAGGCCTTGACGGCGTTACGAATCGCGAAATAGGCGCCGATGCCGTACATGAGCGGCGGTTCGCCAACGGCTTTGGAGTTGAATATGGCCAGGTTTTCGCGGGTCGTCTTAAGCGGCAGAATGGCAATCTCTTTTGGGATCGAATAGATGTCGGGAACCTTGTAGGTCGAGAGAGCGTTTGACCGCAGCTTGCCATCGGCATCATAAACGACCTCTTCCATCGTGACCCAGCCCAAGCCCTGGACAATGCCGCCCTCGATCTGGCCGTTATCGACCGACGTGTTCATCGACGTGCCGAAATCATGACAGCATTTCACATAATCGACCTCGTAACGTCCGCGAAGGCAATCGACCGTAACGCCGACAATTGCCGTGCCGTAAACGTGATATGCAAATGGGTGACCCTTGGCTGTGCTCCAGTCAAAATGTATTCCGGCGGTCGCATAATGACTGTGTTCACTGAGGTTTACGCGGCGGAGGTGAGCCTCCATGACGAGGGTCTGCCACGCAAGACTCGTCTTTTCGCCGTTGCGATACACAAAGCCATTTTCGAGCGATAGGTCTTCGACGCTAGCGGCCTCGACCAGATCCTTAGCAATTTCAAACAAGCGGTTTCTGATCGTCTCGCATGCGATCTGTGTCGCCTTCCCATTGAGATCGGCGGCGGCGGAGGCGGCGGTCGGGCTAGTATTTGCGATGCGTAAAGTATTGGTAGTATGGACCTTGATCTGCTCTAAGGGAAGCCCAAACATTTTCGCGGCGACCTGAGCCATCTTGGTGTTGACGCCCTGACCCATTTCGACGGCTCCGGTTGAGACCGCGACGCTGCCATCCGTGTAAACGTGGACGAGCGAACGGGCCTGATTCATCGGTGTCTTGGTAAACGAAATGCCGAAGCAGACGGGCATCAGAGCCATGCCCTTTTTTAGATATTTTGAAGACCCATTAAATTCGTCCGCGTCTTTTTGCAGCTTTTCGAAATCGTATTCCGTGTCAGCCTGCGTCCACGAGGTGACCGCATCGCTCTCGGCAATTTGGCCATATGGAAATTCATCGCCGTCCGCGATCAGATTGCGGCGTTGGATTTCGGCGGCTGAAACATCCAGCTTTTCTGCTGCGTGAGCTATCGCCGATTCGATCACAAACATCCCCTGCGGCCCGCCAAAGCCGCGAAAAGCCGTATTCGGCGGCAGATTTGTCCGGCAGCAGTAAGCGGTCGCGGTGACGTTGGGGACGAAATACGAGTTTGTGCAGTGAAACAGAGTGCGTTCGAGTACCGGCGGCGAAAGGTCGCACGAGGCTCCGGCGTTTTGATAGAAGCTGGCTTCGTAAGCGACGATCTTTAGATCGGCGTCGAGTCCAATCCTGTATTCCGACGAGTACGGGTGCCGTTTGCCCGTCATCCGCATATCCTCCATGCGGTGAAGAGCATATTTCACAGGCCTTTTGGTCAATTGCGTCCCGACGGCACAGATCGCGGCCCAAGCATTTGCCTGATCTTCCTTGCCGCCAAAACCGCCCCCAAGCCGCTGAACATCGACCTCGATCTGATGCATAGCAAGCCCCGTCACGCGGCAGACCGCACGCTGGACGGCCGTTGGCCCCTGCGTCGATGAGTAAACCCTGATACCACCACCCTCCATCGGCACGGCGTACGCTCCCTGCGTCTCGATGTAGAGATGTTCCTGGCCGTTCTGCTCGGTACGACCCTCAAATACATGAAGGCAGTGGGCAAAGGCAGCGGCAGTATCGCCGAGCCTGAATTTTTTTGGCGGAACGATCAGATCTCCCTTTGCGGCGGCGACACGCGCATCCGTTATGGGTTCCAACGGCTCGATCTCGGCGGTGATCTTTTTAGAGGCTTTTCGGGCCAATTCCTCGCTCGTCGCCAGCACGATAGCTATCGGCATTCCCTGAAAATGCACTTCCGTATCAGCCAGCAAAGGCTCGTCGGGCACGATTCCGCCGATCTGGTTCTCGCCGATCAGGTCTGTTGCGGTAATGACCTTAAACACGCCTTCTGATTTTTCGGCTGCCGTTGTGTCTATCGATCTGAGCTTTCCGTGAGCAATCGGCGAATCAAAGACGCACGCGAACAGCGTCCCCTGGACAAGCTGAATATCATCCAGATAGATAGACTCGCCGCGAACATGTGATTTTGAGTCGATGTTTTTCATTCGCCGAATAACTCCACAAAATGCGCCCGGAAAAGCTGGCGCAAGAGCAGCCGTTTGTAGCTCTCGGTGCCTCGAACGTCGGAGATCGGTGAGATCTCAGACTGAATTATTTCGTTAGCCTCGGCGATCGTTTCGGCCTTGATCCGCTTTCCGCGCAGAAACGCTGATGTTTCTTTCAGATAAAGGGGTATTGGTGAGACACCTCCGGCCGCGACGTGGGCGTCGGCGATGGTGCCCTCATTAATGATCAGCGATATCGCCGTGTTGACGGTCGAGATGTCCAGATATGTTCGCTTCGAAACTTTTTCGAAATTGAAGCGAAAATTGTCGGTCGGCTTGTGGAAACGGATGGTTGTGATCATCTCGCCAGGCTGCTTGGCGAGTTGCTTGTAGCCGAGGTAGAGGTCCTTAAGAAAAAGGCTCCGGTTGCTACCGCTCCCGGTACTGACATTGATCTCCGCGTCTAAAGCAAGGAACCACACGGTCATATCGCCGATGGGTGATGCGTTGACGAAATTACCTGCGAGCGTCGCCATGTTGCGGATCGGCGTCGATGAAACGAGCTTTAGATGCTTGTAAAGATCAGGGAAGAGCGACTGCATGATCGGCGATTCGAGCAGGTCGGTGACGGTAACGGACGCTCCGATCTCGATCGTGTCGCCGAGGTCGCGGATGCCCCGAAGTTCGTCGTCGAACAGAAGATGCTCGGATTCCGATTCGGCCATTACATCTGGCCGCTGGATGTACACATCAGTGCCGCCGCCCGTGAAGAGTCGGCGGCTGGCTGTTGGCGATCGGCTGTCCTTTGTTTGTAACGAGGTCAATCGAGAGCTGATACTGTTAAAATAAAGCGGAAAAAACTGCCGACCGCCTTCCGCCAACTGCCTACACACGCCCTCGGCAGCCCGCTCGATAGATTTGTAACCGGTGCATCGGCAAATATTGCCGTCGATGGCGGAAACTGCCATTTCCGGTGTCTTCGCCGTGCCGTCGATGCAAAAACCGGTGAGCGACATGACGAATCCAACGGTGCAAAATCCGCATTGCGTTCCGTTCTCGTCAACCATCGCTTGTTGGACGGGCGTTAGGCTGCCGTCGGCGGGATTGATGCCTTCGACGGTGACGATGTGTTTGCCCGCGGCGTTGGCAAGCGGCATCAGGCACGAGGTCATTGTGCGGTATTTGACGGCGTCGTCCGCTAGTTCACCGACTAGGACCGTACACGCGCCGCAATCGCCCTCTCGGCAGCCGATCTTGGTGCCTTTTAGGTTTTTGTGATACCGCACAAAATCTAGCACCGTCGAGCCGGATGGCTGGTCGGTTTCGATATCGTTATCATTTAGAATGAATTTGATCATCTAAATCTAAAACAGAAG
>JAYVDQ010000590.1:0-6689 GCA_043749325.1 Chloracidobacterium sp.
ACAGCAGTCGAGATATCTCTTTAACACTCAGTGTGGGCTCGTTTACCTGACTGAAAAAACCGGTGGCTTTACTATTAAGAATCAAAACGATCTTAGCGATGGTGTCCGACGTGTGCTCGACGATCAGAGCTATTATCTCGTTGGTTATGAACCGGATTCCGACACGTTCGACTCAAAAACGCGAAAGTTTAACAAATTAGAGGTCAAGGTCAGCCGCAAGGGCGTCAACACGCGTTACCGCAGCGGATTTTTTAATTTTACGACCGAAACGGCACCCGTCGCACAGCAAACTCTACCGCCTCAGCGACAGCTTGAGGCAGCGTTAGTTTCGCCATTTGCCGAAAATGGAATAGGGCTGCGGCTCAGTACGCTTTTCGGCAATGACCGGGCCAACGGATCGTACGTCACATCGCTCTTGCACATCGACGGCGGCGGAATGAAATTTACCGACGAGCCCGGCGGAATAAAAAAGGCGGAGTTTGAGGTTCTTGCCGTAAGCTATGGCCGCGACGGCAAGCCGGTCGATCGTCTGGCAAAGGGTTATACGCTGCATTTTGCGGCTGCGGACGCAAATAAGTTCATCGACGGCGGATTTGTTTACCGCTTTGCGTTTCCCGTCACCAAGCCGGGAGCCTATCAATATCGCGTCGCTTTGCGGGACACTCAGGGCGGAAAGATCGGGACGGCGAGCCAGTTTCTCAACGTTCCCGACCTGCAAAATAAGCAATTGACCTTGTCCGGCATTTTGCTCGAAAATATGACTGTCGCGGAATACCAGCGGCTGCTCGATCCAAAGGGGGGGCAGGTGACGACCGATCCGGCGGGCGATACGGCGATCGGCAAATTCAGGGCCGGCACCGTGCTGCGATATGGCGTGGACATATATAACGCTCAGGGCCAGCCGGGAAAAGGGGCGTTGCTAAGGGCAAAGGTAAAACTCTTTTGCGACGGAAAGCTGGTTTCGAACGGGGAGGATTCTCCGGTTGATCTGACGAGCCAATCCAATGCGGAGCATTTCCAGTTGAGCCGGGCGATGGTCCTCGGTACAGAAATGCCTCGTGGCGAGTATGTGCTCCAGATATTTGTCAGGGATGATTCCGACAGCAACAAAAAGAGGATAGCGAGTCAATTTGTACAGTTTGAGATCATTGACTGAAAATGATCTCGGCTTTTTGGCGGCGAACTGTGTCCAAATAGATTGTCAATTGTCTCCCAGTTGTCTCTATGATGATGAAGAAATACCTACTCGCCCTCTCTTTTTGTCTCTTGGGTGCCGCAGCCTCGTTTGCGCAGGAAGTCAAACCGTCACCCAGGCCAGCACCGCCCGCCGACAATGATGTCGTCAAGATCTCGACGAACCTCATCCAGGTCGATGTCACCGTGATTGATTCAAAAGGCAAGGTTATTACCGACCTCCGACCCGAGGAGATCGAGATCTACGAGAATGGGCAAAAACAAAAAATATCGCATTTTTCATTTATTTCGACTATCAGAGCGACAACCGAAAAACCGGTTGCGGCCAATAAGGATTCCGTTCCCGTCCCGGTCGCAACGCTCCGGGCCGATCAGATTCACCGGACTATAGCACTGGTCGTCGATGACCTCTCGCTTTCGTTTGAAAGCGCGTATTCCACCAGGCGGGCGCTCAAGAAATTCGTTGACGAACAGGTTCAACCAGGAGACCTGGTCGCCATTATTCGCACCGGAGCGGGCATTGGGGCGTTGCAGCAGTTTACGTCCGACAAGCGCATTCTCTACGCCGCAATGGAAAAGGTGAAATGGAATCCGCTGGGCAGCGGCGGCATCGGTGCATTTGCACCGATCGAACCACCCCCGCCAATGCCGTCCCCGGCCGACTCGAGCGACACAGAGGCCGGAGCCACCCAAAAAGATGGGGCCAAAGCCCTTGACGATTTTAGAAGCACTATTTTTGCGACCGGCACGCTGGGAGCCTTGCGGTATATCGTGGGCGGCATGGGTGAGCTGCCGGGGCGCAAATCCGTCATTCTTTTTTCGGACGGGTTCAAGCTCCTTGAGACTGACGAAAACGGGTTTCAGGAAAGCGGCCGCGTGCTCGATTTTTTAAAGCAACTGGTCGATGACGCCAACCGTTCCTCCGTCGTCTTCTACACGGTTGACGCCCGCGGGCTGCAATATACCGGGCTGACGGCGGCTGATTCCATACAGGCGGACACGCCGGCTCAAATGAATGCGGCCATCAATTCCGCGATCAAGGACCGCAGCGACCACCTCGCCGACACTCAACAGGGGCTCAGCTTTCTGGCCGACGAGACAGGCGGGTTTTCCGTCAAAAACAACAACGACCTGGCCGGCGGCGTTCGCCAGATCCTCGACGATCAGAGTTACTATCTGGTCGCCTACGAACCCGATTCCGATACCTTTGACCCGGCAAAACGTAAATACAATAAGCTTGAGATCAAGGTAAGTCGAAAAGGCGCGAAAGCTCGGTACCGCAGCGGATTCTTTAACGTTGCGGACAAACCAGCCGCAAAAACACCGTCGGTTATGACGCCGGCCGCCCAGCTCGCGGCCGCGCTCGTCTCGCCGTTTTCGGTTAGCGGGATCGGCCTGCGCCTCAATGCGCTGTTCGGGAGCGATACAAAGAACGGTTCGTTTGTCCGCTCATTGCTGCACATCAATGCGTCGGACTTGAAATTTATTGACGATAAGAACAACACGAAAAAGGCCGTCTTTGCCGTGCTCGCGATGAGCTTTGGCGACAATGGCCAGCCGGGCGACCAAATCTCCAAGTCATACACGCTGACCGTCGGCCCCGAGGCGTATAAACGGGTCATGTCGGATGGTTTTGTCTATCACTTTTCATTTCCGGTTAAAAAGCCCGGTGCGTACCAATATCGCGTCGCGATCCGCGACGAGCAGGGCGGCAAGGTTGGTTCGGCGAGCGAATTTATCGAGGTGCCTGACGTAAAGAAAAAGCAATTGACCACGTCGAGCATCGTGATCGAGAGTTTGTCCGAGGCCGAGTGGAAAAAATTTATCGACCCGGCCGCGCCGCCTGTTCGGGCAGACCCGATGGCCGACACGGCAATGCGACGCATAAAGGTCGGTACGGTGATGCGTTACGGCTACGAGATCTACAACGCCAGGCTCGATGCGTCAAAATTGCCCCACCTGACCACAAAAATAAGGGTCTTTCGTGATGGCAAGGTCATTCTCGACGGGCAGCAAATCCCCTTTGACATGCGGGGCCAAACCGATCTGGAACATCTAAAAACCACTGGGGCCATAGCGCTTGGCGATAAAATGCAGCCGGGCGATTACATCCTGCAAGTGATAGTCACCGATCCGCTGGCCAAGGCTAAACACCAGATTGCGACGCATTTTGTTCAATTCGAGGTCGTTCCATAGAACATTTTGCCTGCTTCATCTGCTTCATCTGCTTCAGTGCTTCAGGTGAAGCATGCGAAAGCTTCCTGTTTTTGCATTTCCTCCGCGCAATTATTAACCTAGAGTTTTGCGGGCATGATCAAACTTAAATCCATAGAACTCACCGAGATCAATCTCCCGCTCGTCCATTTTTTCGAGACGAGCTTTGGCCGGACCTACGAACGCCAGATCATTTTGGTGCGTGTCGAGGACACGGATGGCGGCGAAGGCTGGGGCGAGATCACGTGCGGAGAGACGCCTGGGTATTCGGACGAATGGACCGATTCCGCGTGGGCAACGGCCGAGCAGGTTCTTGCTCCGATGGTCGTTGGTAAGGAATTTGAAGTGGCAGCGGACGTTTGGGACGCGATGAAATGGGCCCGCGGACATCGGATGGCAAAGGCCGGTATCGAGACAGCCTGCTGGGACCTCGAAGCCAAAAAGCTCGGCGTTCCGCTTTGGCGGCATCTCGGCGGCGTCAACAGCCAAATCGAATGCGGTGTTTCGATCGGTATTCAGGACTCGGTTGAGCAGCTAATCGGTAAAATTCAAACAGAACTCGACGCCGGCTATAAACGCATCAAGATCAAGATCAGCCCGAGTTGGGATTACGATGTTATCAAAGCCGTGCGGGCAGAATTTGGCGATATTCTGCTGATGGGCGATGCAAATTCGGCATATACGCTTGCGGACATTGACCTGCTAAAGAGCCTGGACGAATTTAACCTGATGATGCTCGAACAGCCCTTGCCATACGACGACATCATCGACCACGCCAAGCTGCAAGCGCAAATCGCGACGCCGATCTGCCTCGACGAGCCGATCAAATCGCCGGAGGATGCGCGAAAGGCGATCGAGCTTAAATCCGGTAAGATCATTAACCTGAAAAACGGCCGCGTCGGCGGCCACACGCAGTCGAAGTTGGTTGAAAAGGTCTGCCGCGAAGCTGGAATGCCCGTCTGGTGCGGCGGCATGCTCGAATCCGGCATCGGCCGGGCACACAACATCGCCATCTCAACCCTCGCTGGTTACACAATGCCGGGAGATGTCTCGGCCAGCAAACGCTATTGGCACGAGGACATCATCGAACCGGCGGTCGAGGTTTCAGCGAACGGGACGATTACCGCACCCGAAGGGCTCGGGATCGGGTTTGAGGTAAGAGTGGACCGGATCGACAAGTCCGCGATCCGGCGAGTTGCTATTCGCTTATAGTCAGAGTGGCGGCAACGTCAATGCCTTTGGAGTATCTATGGTGAACCATTCTCGTCGTAATTTCTTGTCCGGATTCGGGACGGCGGGCGGAGTGTTGGCTTTGATCCCGTCGCTTATGGTTGGAGCTACGGACATTTTTGCGAGTGAAAACCCGGACACTCTTGTGATAGGTGACAACGATGCGTTCTGGACGAAGGTTCGCGAGGCATTTGACTTACCGCCCGGCGTTATTAACCTCGACAATGGCTATTGCAACCCGCTGTCGAGGGAGACGATGGACGACCTGATCAAGCGCACCCGATACATCCAGCAGCTACCTGCAAAAAGGCTGAACGAACTTTATGAAGACGTAACATCCAAACAGCTTCGCCCCGGACTCGCGAGACTTCTAGGTGTTGCGACGGACGATATCGCTTTTACAAGAAACACGACTGAGGCGCTCGACACTGTAATCCTTGGACTTCCGATGAAGGCCGGAGACGAGATCGTTTGCTGCTCGACCGATTACTACGCGATGCTCGACGCTATCGAGCAACGCCGCCTGCGGGACGGGATCGTCGTCCGAATGATCCAACCACCCTTTCCGCTTTCGACGCCCGATACGATTACCAACCTATACGAACGGGAAATCAATCGGAAGACAAAACTTGTCCTGGTAACTCACGCGAGCAATCTCACGGGCCAGATCTTTCCCGTAAAGCAGATTGCCGAGGCGGCTCATCGTGTCGGAGCAGAGGTCGTGGTCGACGGAGAGCAGACAATGGCTCTGCTGGATTACAAGGTCCCGGATCTGAACTGCGATTACTATGGTGCGTCACTTCACAAATGGTTAGCGGCACCGGTAGGATGCGGCCTCTTGTGGATGCGAAAAGAGCATATGTCAAAGGTGTGGCCCTTAATCGCGCCGCCTGCGGATATGAGCGGGATGATGCGTTATGAATGGTGTGGAACATTCCCGGAATTTGTTTCTTCTGCCGCTGTACCCGCCGTAAGGTTTCATGAAAGACTTGGTTCGCCACGAAAGGAGGCTCGAATGCGTTATCTTACAAATTACTGGCGGAGCAAGGCAGAGAAATTGCCGAGGGTAAGATTTTTCGCTCACGAAGATGCGTCGTGTGGCCTTGGAGTTTTTGAGATAGCAAAAATGGATTCGGCGAAACTCCAGAAGGATCTCTGGGAAAAGTACAAGATCCTTGTACAACACATGATGGGTGGAAAGCGTCTTCCGCAACTTAGCGGGATTCGTGTTACACCAAATGTCTATACAACAACGGTCGAGCTGGACCGATTTATTAATGCTCTCACGGCCTTAGTAAGGGCGTAGCGGCTTACGGCTTTTTAGTTTTCTATAATTTTCAGTTTTATGAGCAATCCAGAACCAAACAAGATCATCTTTTCGATGGTCAAGGTCAGTAAGTTTTACGACAAAAAGCCTGTCCTCAAGGACATTTACCTCTCGTTTTTTTACGGCGCCAAGATCGGCGTGCTGGGCCTCAACGGCGCGGGTAAATCGAGTCTTTTACGCATCATCGGGGGCACGGACAAGGAATTTAACGGCGAGGTCGTTTTCTCAAAAGGGTATTCGGTGGGCTATCTCGAACAGGAGCCGAAGCTTGACGAGACAAAAACCGTCCAACAGATCGTCGAAGAAGCCGTACAAGGCACGGTCGATCTGCTCAAGGAATTTGAGGAGATCAACGCCAAATTTGCCGAGCCGATGGATGATGACGCGATGACCGCGCTGATCGAACGGCAGGGTGAGGTGCAGGAAAAGCTGGATCACGCCGACGCCTGGGACCTCGACTCGCGGCTTGAGATGGCGATGGATGCGCTTCGCTGTCCGCCGCCGGATGCAAAGATCAGCACATTGTCGGGCGGTGAAAAACGCCGCGTCGCCCTGTGTCGCCTGCTGCTGCAAAAACCCGACATTCTGCTGCTTGACGAGCCGACCAACCATCTCGACGCTGAGAGTGTCGGCTGGCTTGAGCTCCATCTGCAAAAGTACGAAGGTACGATCATCGCGGTCACGCACGACCGTTATTTCCTCGACAACATCGCGGGCTGGATAC
>JAYVDQ010000591.1:0-4578 GCA_043749325.1 Chloracidobacterium sp.
CAAAGAGCGACCTCAAGCGGAACAAAACGGATGACGCCGACGCTCATACCATAGCCGCCTTTTGCCTTGCTAAAGACCCGGAAGACTGGCACCCGATGCAGCCGGAGATCAAGCAATTACAGGCGTTGACGCGGCGTATAGAAATGCTTGAGCGAATGTTAGGCGTCGAGACGAACCGTCTGGAATCGGCATCCGATTCTGTCCATTCAAGCCTCAAGCGAATGATCGGCAATCTCAAAAAAGAGATCGATGCCGTCCAGCGACTTATCAAAGATCACATAGACAATCACCCGGATCTGAAGCAGCAGAGCGAACTGTTGCAAACTATTCCAGGCATCGGAGAGAAGACGGCACGGCTGCTGCTCGGAGAGATCGAGTTCCGCCAGTTGGACTCGGCCCGGTCTCTTGCAGCTTACGCCGGCGTCACTCCGGGAAGGTCCCAGTCGGGCACATCGCTCAACCGGACCCGCCTGTCAAAACTCGGCAACGGCCGTATTCGAAAAGCGTTGTACTTACCGGCGATAGTCGCCGTCAAATATAACGAGATTATTAAACAGTTTGCCCGGCGCCTGAGTCAAAACGGCAAAACACCAATGCAAATAGTCTGTGCTGCAATGCACAAGCTCCTCCACATTGCTTTCGGTGTTATCAAACACAATCGCCCTTTTGACCCAAACCTGGCTTTGTCCATTTGATTTTCAAGACAGTATCTCTTTTCTATTTTGCTGACTGCTGACTGCTGACTGCTGACTGCTGACTGCTGACTGCTGACTGCTGACTGATGATGGCTGAATACTGACTGCTTATCCGATGAACATCTCTTCGTCTTCATAAGCACGGTTGATCTGTTTTGGAGCTGGTGCAAATAAAACCTCGAGGCCACGCTTCACGCCGGCCATTATTGCGGCGATCTCACGGGCCGGAACGACAATCTTTTGCTGAACAAATTCCGTCGTATCCGTCACCTGCATATGCGTCCGGTCTATTGATCGGCTGACCATTTCCACCTTGTCCTTCGCGGTGGTCGCCGTATCGCCGACAAGCTGCTTGAGTTCGGCGATCTCGTCTTTGATGAGTTCCGTCGATTCGGCCAGGTATTTTGTCGTTACCGAAAGGTTCGCCGAGATCTCATTAAAATGCACCGATATCTCGCGCCCTTGAGCACTGATCGCGTCGACCTTGACTATAAGCGGTTCGACCCGCTCCTCAATGTTTTGGACCGTTTTGACCACACGTCGGACGGTAATGGCGATCCAAAACAACGCGATGGCCATGAATACGAAGCTCACCGCGATAACGATTGACGAGACCATTTGCCAGAATTGTGGATCGTTCGTATTCATAAGCTACTTGCTTTCTTTATCGTCAATCGGATAGCTCGCCCGGCCTTCGGTAATCGATTTCGATTCATTCTTACGTTTTTCAGCCGTATAGGCGTCCTTGCCGGCCTCGATAGCCGCCGAAAACGGATTAGCCGTATTCGCCGCGGCAGACTTTGCCTTTTCGGTCAGGTCAGCAGCCTTTTCCGCGGCTGTTTGATACAGCTCGCTGGCTTTTTCCCGCGACACTTCGTAATAATCGCCGGCCTTTTCCTGTAGCTGGGCTGCGGCCTCTTTGCTCTTTTCGATGCCTTTACGCGTGGCGTCGGCGATATCCTCGCGAAGCTCCACGCCCGATTTCGGTGCAAATAGCAGTGCAAGAACCGCTCCGATGCCGCCGCCGACTATCAAATATGTCAGCTTCGTAGCTGCACTCGTTTCATCTCTATCATAATCACGTCCCATATGTTCCTCCTCTCGCGACTATAGCTCGCGCTAAATATAACAACAATTTGCTATGGCACAACTATATCAAAAGTTAGTCTCTCACGGCAATGAAATATTTGTCGGTATCAAAGCGTACATTCAGACAAAAATGCAGCGATGCGATTGATTTGTTACAATTTCTGTTTCCCTCACGCTTATGGATCTGAACCTTATACGAAATTTCTCCATCATTGCCCACATCGATCACGGCAAATCCACGCTGGCCGACCGTCTGCTGCAATTGACGGGCGCTGTCGCCGACCGTGATATGGAGGCACAGATGCTCGACGACATGGACCTCGAACGCGAGCGCGGCATCACGATCAAGGCCCACGCCGTGCGGCTTGATTACAAAGCAAAAAACGGTAAAGACTACATTCTCAATCTTATAGATACACCCGGCCACGTCGATTTTTCTTACGAAGTTTCGCGTTCATTGTCGGCATGCGAAGGAGCTTTGCTAATAGTCGATGCATCGCAGGGCGTCGAGGCGCAGACGCTTGCAAACACGTATCTTGCTATCGAGAACGATCTCGAACTCATCCCGGTTTTGAATAAGATCGACCTGCCGTCCGCCGAGCCCGACCGCATTAAGGAGCAGATCGAGAACATCATCGGTCTCGACGCCAGCGAAGCCGTGCTGACGTCCGCGAAAACCGGCCTCGGTGTTGAAGACGTACTCGAAGCCATCATCGCCAAAGTGCCGCCCCCGAAAGGCTCCGCAGCGGCACCGCTCAAAGCCCTTATATTCGACAGTTGGTACGACAGCTATCGCGGCGTGATCGTGCTTTTCCGCGTGATCGACGGCACAATCAAGAAAGGAACGAAGATCAAGTTTTTCAACACCGACCGCGAATATCTGGTCGAAATGATCGGCGTCAACCGTCCGCGTCCGACACCGATCGGCATACTTGGCCCCGGCGAGGTGGGCTTTTTGACGGCCTCTATCAAAACCGTTGCCGATGTCCAGATCGGTGATACGATCACCGATGCCGCGAGGCCCGTCACCGAGGCTCTTCCCGGTTTTCAGGAAGTAAAGCCGATGGTTTTTGCTGGGCTTTATCCGATCGATTCGGCCCAGTACGAGGACCTTCGCGACGCGATGGAAAAACTACGTCTCAATGACGCCTCGTTTTTCTTTGAGCCGGAAAGCTCGACGGCGCTCGGCTTTGGCTTCCGCTGCGGCTTTCTCGGCCTGCTCCACATGGAGATCATCCAGGAGCGGCTCGAACGTGAATTTAACCTTGAGCTGATCACTACGGCACCGGGGGTGCGTTATCGCGTGACGACCACCGACGGCGAGATAGCTGAGATCGACAGCCCATCAAAAATGCCTGATACCGGCCGCATTACAAAGATAGAAGAGCCGTTTATCGAAGCGACGATTCTTACAAATGACGAATTTTTGGGCGGCATTCTGCCGCTGTTGGACGAAAAACGCGGTGTTCAGAAAAAGTTTGAATACGTGACAACGAACCGCGTGATGCTCGTTTACGAGCTCCCGCTAAACGAGATCGTGCTCGATTTCTATGATCGTCTAAAGAGCGTTTCGAAAGGCTACGCATCGCTCGACTATCATCTTTCAGGTTATCAGGCGAGCAAGCTGGTCAAGCTCGATGTGCTGGTTTCCGGTGAGCCGGTTGATGCATTATCCCTGATCCTTCACAGCGATACGGCGACGGCAAAGGGCCGTCTGCTGACTGCAAAAATGAAAGAACTCATTCCACGTCAGATGTTCGAAGTCGCCATCCAGGCCGCCATCGGCAGCAAGGTCATCGCCCGCGAAACGGTCAAGGCAATGGGCAAAAACGTCATCGCCAAGTGCTACGGCGGCGACATCTCGCGCAAACGCAAACTGCTCGAAAAGCAAAAAGAAGGCAAAAAGCGAATGAAAAAAGTCGGCCGCGTCGAGATTCCGCAGGAAGCCTTTTTGGCGGTGTTGAAGGTTAATGAAAGCTAGCTTCGCCCGATAACTTCAAATAAAAACTCAAATATCTCAATATTACGGCGGGCCTCTTCGACGGTCTCGCCCCACGCATAAAGTCCGTGGCGGCGAATATAAATACCGTGGATCGACGGATTCTCGATCAGGACGTTTTCGATGACGTGTGAAAGCGCGATCTGGTCCTGCGAATTTTCGACGATCGGCACCCTTTCTGTGTGTTCATGCGTTGTTACGCCTGAAAATCCTTTCAGAACCTCATAACCCTGCATCTCTATCGAGCCGTCGACAAAAAACCTGTCGGATAGCATCGTACCCCAGACCGTTTGCGAATAGAGGATACAGCGTGCTCTCGGACGGAGTCGATAGATCGATAAATGCCGCAGCGTCTCGTCCGATGGGCGGCCAAAACCCTGTAAGATCTCGGCGTCGTCATCTAATTCTAGAAAATTGGTGTCATCCAGCGTGCCTTTTTCGTTGCCGGCGGCGGTAATGCATAGTCTGAGTGGCCTTCGCGCCAGCAGGACGCTGAAATTGCCGCCCGCACCACGGGCCCAGCCGCGGCGGTAGAATTCGCGGCCGGTTTCGGTAAGCTCCTGAGTTGGGCTGAGAGGTTGGGAGTTTTCCGGCATTCGTTATTCCTCGTCTTGGCGTAGTTTTTCGAGTACAGAAAGATCTTCGAGCGTGGTCACGTCACCCGCGACCGTGCCGCCCGTGACGAGTTCGCGAAGCAGGCGGCGCATGATCTTGCCCGAACGCGTCTTCGGCAGCATGTCGGTAAAGCGAATGTCATCCGGTTTTGCGAGGGCACCGATCTCCTTCGCAACATGG
>JAYVDQ010000592.1:0-3542 GCA_043749325.1 Chloracidobacterium sp.
ATTTTCGTTAGGCTAAAGTGATACTTTTCTATTTCATGCAAAAGAGTTAAAGTTTATTTTTCGCAAGTGTCAGTAGCCCGACTGTAAGGTGGGGAGCAGGCGGCGGAGAAGCCCTTCCTAAGGGTCTGGCTACAGAGAAAAGATGATCGACGACGGTAGTAGTAGAAATGGAACTTACACGCTTTTCCCCGAAAAAGTTTGTTCAAAATGCGCGCCGCATTATGCCGCGTCTCCGCCGAAGTCTATCTGAATACCGTTTATTCGCATACATCGCCGTGCTCGGCCCCGGCATAATTGCCGCCAGCTCCGGGAACGAGGTCAGCGGCATCGCCACATACTCCGCCGCGGGTACCGATTACGGCTACACGCTACTCTGGACGTTTATCCCGATGACCGTCTTTTTTATCGTCGCACAGGAAATGTGCGTACGAATGGGTGTCATAACCGGCCAGGGACTTGCCGATCTGATACGTGAACAATTTGGCGTGAGATGGACCGCCCTTGTAATGCTGGCGCTCGTTGTTGCCAATGCGGGGATCATCGTGGCGGAATTTATCGGGATAGCCCAGGCGTCTGAATTGCTGGGCGTTACCCGGTATATTTCGGTTCCTATCACGGCGCTCGTCGTCTGGTGGCTCGTCGTTCGCGGCACGCCTAAAAGCGTCGAGAAAGTCTTCCTGCTAATGTCGCTCGTCTTTCTCACTTATATTCTCTCGGCTTTTCTGGCAAAACCGGATTGGCCGACGGTCGGAAAGGAATTTCTTACGCCGACATTTCATCTGGATTCCGGGTACCTTTTTACGGTCATGGCTCTGATCGGTACGACGATCACGCCGTTTATGCAGCTTTACATACAAAGCTCGGTCGTCGAGAAAGGCATGGACAAAGAGGACCTCAAGATAGCGCGAACCGATGCGATCCTCGGAGTAATTTTTGCAAACCTCGTTGCGGCGTTTATCGTGATCTCAACTGCCGCAACCCTTCATTCGCAAGGTATAAGACTTACGGACGCCGCAGACGCAGCACAGGCGCTGGCACCAGTGGTGGGAATTTACGCAAAATATCTATTTGCGGTCGGATTGTTTGGTGCCGCAATGCTCGCTATGGGTGTGTTGCCGCTTGCAACTGCCTACAGTTTGAGCGAAGCCCTAGGTTTTGAAAAAGGATTATCACGGACATTTCGCGAGGCTCCGATCTTCTTGGGTATTTTCACCGCTCTAATTCTTTTTGGGGCGACCGTAGCCCTAATCCCAAATATTCCACAGTTTAGACTGCTATTATTCACCCAATGCATTAATGGTGTTCTATTGCCCATCGTATTGATCGCGGTCGTTACGCTCGCCAACAACCGCGAGATCATGGGCGAATACCGCAATCGGTTTATTCACAATGTCTTTGCCATCGGCACGACTGCGGTAGTTTCCATTCTGTCCCTGCTATTGATTGGAAAAACGATTGCTGATATGTTTTAGCTCTGAATATGCCCTCATCCGAACTACAGAAGAAAGCCGTATATTTCATTGTCTTGGCGGCAATTCTAATCCTGATTCTCATCCTTTTCCCACCGTTCGAGGAGTGGTTACGTTCGGATGTAGCGCGTCGTTTCGGGCTTATGGTGTCAAATGAGGGCAAAGTGACTCTTGCCAACGGCGAAACAACGCCACCGATGGTGGTAACTTATGTAGGCCTGATCGTCACCCTTCTTAAAATTATAAAGATCATTATTGGGCTGGCCCTGGTGATCGCCATTGTGCGATTTATCGGCTACCTTGTAGTAAAAACGGTATATCGCAACGCAACTCAAAGCGAGATTTCATCTCTCTTAAAGACTGTACTTTCCATAATTATTTACATCGTCGCATTCTTTATAATCTTTCAGTCAAATTTTCAGGATGTCCAGCTTGCTCCCTTGTTTACCGGTTCGACTATATTAGGTATCGTCGTCGGTCTCGCTCTACAGGACACGTTGGGCAATCTGTTTGCCGGACTTGCCCTGCAAGCCGATCAGCCCTTTGTAGTGGGAGATGTGGTCATAATTCCCGGACGCGGCGAGGGCGTCGTCGAAACGGTCTCATGGCGCGGCGTCAAGATCCGAACTTTTCAAAATAAGCTGCTGGTGATCAGCAACGCGGTGCTCGGCAAAGAAACAATCGAGGTCGCCCCGAAAGACAATCTCAACGCAAAGGCCGTTTTCTTCAACTCACAGTATTCCAAATCCCCGGCCCATACGATCCAGGTCATCCGCGACGCGGTGCGGCAGGTCGAGAATGTATCGCCGAAGATGCGCCCGGTAGTTCGAATACGTAACCTCGGCGACAACGGCATTGACTGGGAGGTGAAATACTGGCTCGAAGATTACAAAATGCAGCACGACACCGACGCATTGATCCGTCAGCGTATCTGGTATGTCTTTCAGCGTGAAAAGATCGAGTTTGCCTATCCCACGCGTACAATTCATGTCGAGCCAAAGCCGGAGGAAGTCGCGCCCGAGGAGATATTTAATACTGTCGCGGAACGGCTTAACCGTGTTTCAATATTCGCACCGCTATCGGACGAAGAAATCGAAAAACTCGCCAACGCATCCACCACCCGCGTTTTTGCCCCGGGAGAGGCCATTGTCCGGATCGGACAGGAAGGTAACTCGATGTGTGTTATTACTCGCGGGTCGGTAAAAGTCCAGATCCCGGAAAAGACTTATCAGAAAACCATTAACACTCTAAAGGAAAATGATTTTTTCGGTGAAATGAGCTTGTTGACGGGCGAACCCAGAACCGCTACGGTAATTGCTATTGAAGAAACCGAGGTGCTCAAGATCGATAAGAAAGGACTGAAGTCAATATTCGAGAATAATCCTGCGCTTGTTGAATCCGTTTATGAACTTATCGAGGAACGGCGTCAGATGTTGACCTCCATCGCGGAAGCCGAAGAAGAGACTAAGGACGACGCAAAGACAAGCGTTATGGGTTCGATCCGGAAGTTTTTTGGATTGAAAAAACGCTAGCGAGCCTATTGGACATTCTTATCGTAGATATCGTGCAGGACCTCAGAGATCGTCTTTCGTTCCGGGTTCGACTCCTCGGGATTCACCTTTTTCGGCTTTTTCAGCCTGGCAAAATCGGCAAAACGATATGTTATTCCTCTTTCGGATTCAGGCGTATTGCTCTCGTCGTATGAATCGTCAGTGAAATGCCTAGTGTTTTCCTCAGTCCCACTGTTTTCGACCACACTTGTAGATGCAGAATTATCATTCGCGAGCAGAGTTTCTTCGTTGACCGCTTTTGCTCTGCTGAGGGCGAGTAGATCCGGACCCCTATTCTTTCGTGCGCGTTCGAGCGAGCGGACCGCTGATGACGTAAGCGGGGCCTCAGCGGGGGAGCGCTCTATTTTTCGAAGAATTCTCACATATTCACGCAATTCCTTAGTTGGAAAAACGATAGCCGATTCATCCGAAGCAGTTTCTTCGATTATATAGGCGAGATGTTTGGTAGCCGAGCTGTGATCCCCGATCTTCTGATAAAGCGAACCGAGGCCAAAATGCAGCA
>JAYVDQ010000593.1:0-4694 GCA_043749325.1 Chloracidobacterium sp.
ATTTGTTTGTCCCAAATCTCGGCGTGGTATCTTTCAAACCACATCATCAACTCGTTTACCTCGGCGGCAGGAAGCTGTGAAATTGCCGCTTCTATTTCGATTATGCTCATAGACCTGATTTTATTTGACGTCTTTGATTTGGTCAACTAATTTTGATGGCAGGGAGCATCCGCCCGCTTACGCAGGGGTTCTGACTTATCCAAAGATATTCCGGACCTTGTCGATAAACGATTCGTCCGAAAAGTCGACATCCTCGATCTCGGCGAGTTGTTCAAGGAGTTTTCGCTGCTCTTTGGTAAGAGTCTTTGGCGTAACGAGGGTGACCGCAACAAAAAGATCGCCGTGACCGCGAGCCGCGAGATTTGGCATACCTTTCCCTTTGACCCGAAAAACGGTCCCGGTCTGCGTTCCGGCGGGAACCTTTAGGTCTTCTTCGCCGTCAAGGGTTTTGACCTTGATGTCCGCTCCAAGCGCAGCCTGGGCAAATGTCACGGGCACGGCAGAGTATAAATTGGCTCCCTGGCGTTCGAATTGCTCATGCTCTTTAATGTGCAAGACGATGAAAAGATCGCCCGACGGCCCGCCGTTTACCCCAGCCTCGCCTTCGCCGGTTACGCGCAAGCGGGAGCCCGTCTCGACCCCGGCCGGTATCTTGATCTCGATCGTTTTTTCTTTTTCAACCCGTCCGGCGCCACGGCATTTTTTGCAGGGTGATTTGATTATCTGGCCCTTGCCCTGACAGTTTGCACAGGTTCGCATGACGCTGAAAAAGCCCTGCTGATACCGCGTCTGTCCGCTGCCGCTACAGGTAATGCAGGTTTCGGCCGTCGTGCCTTTTTCGGCGCCGGAACCGCTGCATTCGTCGCATTTTTCGAGCCGGGGAATGCGTAGTTTTTCGTCTTTTCCGGTCGCGGCGTCCTCGAGCGTGATCTCGAGATCGTATCTCAGGTCTGAGCCGCGTTGGACGGTCGTACGGCGACGGCCTTGCTGGCCAAACATGTCTCCGAAACCGAACATGTCGAATATGTCTTCGATATTTGAAAATCCGGGATCGAATCCGCCTGCCCCCGCACCGACGCCCTGATGTCCAAAGCGGTCGTAGGCGGCACGCTTTTGCGGGTCGGAAAGCACGGCATAGGCCTCGGCCGCCTCTTTGAATTTATCTTCGGCGGCCGGATCGTCGGGGTTTTTATCGGGATGATGCTGCACCGCCAGCGAGCGATACGCACGCTTGATCTCGCCCTCGGTCGAGGTCCGCGTAACGCCTAATATTTCGTAGTAATCTCTTTTGCTCATAGAAAAGTTCAAAGTTCAAAGTTTAATATTTAAGGTAACAACTTTGAACCTGGAACCTTGAACTTAGAAAGCGCCAGCCCAATCGAATGAACTGACGCTTCTATATTTTGCGATATTACACGCGATTTCTCAAGTGGTTGTTTTTACCCAGTCGCTAACGCTCCCGGTTCTGACTCGGACGATTTATGCCATTGTCAGCATAGCGGCTGTGATGCGGTTTGCCGCACCCTCGACCTTGCCGAATTGGATCTTGATCTCGTCTATGCTCGTAGATGACAAAGATTCCTCGGCCTCGTTCAAGGCCCCGTTGATCGACTGTTGATCTTCCTGCTCGAACGATTTGCCGACCTCGATCATCGCGCGACGCGCGTTTTTGATGAGCGTGTCGAGCTTATTTTTTTCGACAATCAACTCCCTTTCGTCACGATCTTTCTCGATCGAGGTCTCGGCCTCGATAATGAGGCGTTCGATCTCGTCCGGAGCCAGTCCCGACGAAGGCGTGATCTGGACGGCCTGTTCGAGGCCGGTCATCTTGTCCTTGGCCGAAACGCTGACGATGCCGTTAGCGTCAATCTCAAATGTCACATCGACCTGCGGCACGCCGCGTGGGGCCGGCGGTATGCCGACCAATTCAAATTTGGCAAGGCTGCGGTTGGCGCTCGCGATCTCGCGTTCGCCCTGCAAAATGTGAATCTCGACCGACTGCTGATTATCGACGACCGTCGTAAATGTCATCGTATTTTTGAGCGGAATGGTCGAGTTTCGCGAAATAAGTTTGACGTACAGGCCGCCTCGAGTTTCGAGGCCGAGACTCAGTGGCAGGACGTCGAGCAGGACGATATCCTTGACATCGCCGGTCAAAACGCCGCCCTGGATCGCGGCTCCCATTGCAACGACCTCGTCAGGATTGATCTCGGCCGACGGCTCTTTGCCAAAAACCTCTGTAACCGTGCGGGCAATGATCGGCGAACGTGTCTGGCCGCCGACGAGGATCACCTTGTCAACGTCGTTGGGCTGCAATTTGGCGTCCCACAGTGCCTTTTGACACGGCTCGACCGATGCTTCGACCAGGTCTTTGACCAATACTTCGAATTGTTCGCGGCTTAAGGTCGCGTTGATATGTTTCGGGCCTGTTGGATCGGCAGCTATAAAGGGCAGGCTGATGTTAGTTTCCGTAACGCTCGAAAGCTCGCACTTGGCGCGTTCGGCGGCTTCTTTCAACCTTTGCAGAGCAAGGCGGTCACCGCGAAGGTCGATACCGTGCTCGGTCTGAAATCCCTCGACAAGCCAGTCGATAATTCGATGATCGAAATCCTCGCCGCCCAGAAATGTGTTGCCCGATGTAGAAAGCACCTCGAAAACGCCGTCATTTATCTCAAGTATCGAGATATCGAACGTCCCGCCGCCAAGATCGTAAACCGCTATCTTTTCGGTCTTGCTTTTACCAAATCCATAGGCAAGGGCAGCGGCCGTCGGCTCGTTGATGATGCGTTCGACCTCAAGGCCCGCGATCTTACCGGCGTCACGCGTGGCCTGACGCTGCATGTCGTCAAAATACGCGGGAACCGTGATGATCGCTTCGGTGATCTTGTCACCAAGAAATTCCTCGGCCGCCATTTTAAGCCTCTGGAGCACGATCGCGGATATCTCGGGTGGGCTGTAGATGCGGTCGAGTACGCGAATGTGGGCATCGCCGTTCGGAGCCTTAACGATGTCGAAAGGCACGGTGGAGCGCATCTTTTCGACCTCGGGCGATTCGAATTTACGTCCGATGAGGCGCTTGACCGCATACAGGGTGTTTGCGGAGTTGGTAACTGCCTGACGTTTGGCGATCTGGCCAACCAGACGTTCGTCCTTATCGGTAAAACCGACGACGGACGGCGTCGTGCGGCCGCCCTCTTTATTCGAAATGATCTGCACCGTGCCGCCTTCTAAAACGGAGACGCAGCAGTTTGTCGTGCCTAAATCGATTCCAATTACCTTGCCCATATCGTTAAGTTCCTTTGGTGTGATTGCGTGGATTACTGGCTATTCAACTTCTGGGAGCGAAGCTTCGGATTCAGGAGTTTTGGGAGGCTCGGGTCCGAGTCCGTCGGTATCGGGAGCAGCGACCGTGGCTTGCTCGGCCGGATCTTCGGGGTCTACTTCAAATCTACCTTTTTTAGTGGAGGCCGGTGCCGAGGTGACCTTGACCATCGAATGCCGGATCACGCGGTTACCGATACGATAGCCCCTGAGCATTTCACCTGTTATCGTATTCGGCGGCGTCTCGCCGCTCTCTTCGATGGCGACCGCTTCGTGAAAATTCGGGTCAAAGATTTCGCCTGTCGTCGCGATCGGCTGAACGCCCATGCCCGAGAAAATTTCATTAACCTGTTGATTGACGAGCCCGATGCCGTCATAGAACTGCTGAAAATCATCACCTTTTTTAGTCTTGACGCCTTCGACCGAAGCCAGCGCCCGGTCCAGATTATCGAGGACGGGCAGCATCTGCGAGGCAAGATTGGTGATCTGATCGATGAATGAGCCGCGGCGTTCGCGATCCATGCGATACTTGTAATTCTCAAAATCCTTGAGCCGTCGATCGCTCTTTTCCTGGATCTCGTTTCGCTCTTCGCGCAGGTCTGCGAGTCGGGCTTTTAACGACTCGACCTCTTGTTCGAGTTCGTAAATACGCGTTTTAGCACCTACGGTCTGAACGGTGGGTGCGGATACCGGTGACGGCGATAGGGACGCGCCCAATTCCTGCTGAACAAAATCAGGGATGTTGTTCGGATCGAATTCGGAATCCTCGACTTCGATCGTCAGGTCGGCCGTGATATGCAGCTCATTCTCTTTCGCTTCGAGTTCCTTGATGAAATCGTCAACCGACGAGATCTCTTCCATATCGAGTTCCTCGAGCGATCCTTCGGGCTTGGGGATTTGTTCTTTGTTATTCATGGGTCAGCAGCCGGCGGGAAAACAACCGCGGTGGCCTAATTTTTAGACGCGAAGCCTAATTTTTTGATATGTCGACTGACATCATTTTTTCAAGAGTGCGGGCGACGTAACTGACGATCGAGATCATTCGTGCGTATTCCATCCGGGTAGGCCCGAGGACGCTCAATGTTCCGACCGCCGAACTGTTGCCTATTCGGTACGGGGCCGATATCAGCGTGCAGTTTTGAAACGACGGCGTGCGGTTTTCGGTGCCGATCATGACCTGAACGTCACCCTTGGCCGCGGCGTCGCGCTCGATGCACTCGGTCAGGATCTGCATCAGACGCGACTTTTCGCCTATTGTGCGAAGCAGTTCGCGCAGGCGTTCGAGATCGGCAAAATCGCTTTTCGTCAGGATATTCGACGTGCCGTTCACGAAAACTTCGCCCAGCCGGTCCTCTTCGCTTTCGATACTCTCG
>JAYVDQ010000594.1:0-3139 GCA_043749325.1 Chloracidobacterium sp.
TTTTGTTTGGGCACAGTTAGAAAATAACTATCAAGTTGGGGTATTATTTGCAACAACGGCAGCAGACAAATCGTAATCTAAGTTAGCCTCTCCACACGCCTATGCAGCGACGAATTCTTATTATCGACGATCACGACGATCTCGCCTCTTCGCTGCATGAGGTACTCACTCACGTTGGACATTTTGTGCATGTTGTCGTGGACCGAAATGAGGCTCTCGCGATCGAGAATATCGAAGCATTCGACCTGGTGATTACGGATCTGGATGTCGAGAATCTCTCCGCCGAGACTAGTTTCAATGGTAATGCTTCTGTTTGTCTTCCGACGACGTTGGTCGCGGGCCATTACGGTGAGCATATTAAGGCATTTAAGATATCGGCAGCAAATTTTCGCCGTGATGAATTCGACGAGGAAGAACTAAAGAATCTATTCGCCACCATTCTCGATTATAAGATCAGATATGTCGATAAAAAAGAGGTAGTACAGGATCTGCACGAGAATATCGAATTTGAGCTTCCCTCAGCGATCTCGCTGATGCACATCGTGCTCGAATACCTGATGAAACGCGTCGAAAAACTCGGCGTCATCAAACCCGAACAATCCAACCTCTTCGTGGCTCTCGACGAAGCGTTTGTAAACGCGGTCAAGCATGGCAATAAATTCGACGCCAAGAAACTGGTTCGGATAACCGCCGAAGTGTCGAAACAGGAAGCCCGCTTTACGATCGAGGACGAAGGCGAGGGCTTTGACGTGCAGAATATCCCCGACCCGCTCGACCCCGAAAATCTCTTCAAAACCTCAGGTCGAGGCGTGCTGTTTATCTACAACATCATGGACGAGGTCAAATACAACGACCGCGGCAACCGCCTGACGATGGTCAAAAAAGCTGTCAACGAAGAAGAGCAAAAGGGCTGAATGCGGTAAAATACCGGTAGATGAAAGTTACTATCGCCCAGATAAATACGACCAACGGCGACCTTAAGGGCAATACCCAAAAAATAATTCAGGCGATCGAAAAGGCTAGGTCAGACGGCTCTGATCTCGTGGTTTTTCCCGAGGTCACTACTCATGGCTATACGTCGCAGGACTGGTTTCAGGATGCCGACATTATCAAAGCGTCGCTTGACCCGCTGCGTGAAATTGTTTCCGCAACCCATGGAATTACCGCAATCGTAGGTACGATCAGGCCGAATGACGACAAAGACGGCCGACGCTTATTTAACTGCGCCGCGGTAATTCACGACGGCGAATTGATCGGTTTTGCCGACAAGACGCTGCTGCCCGAATATGATGTATTTGACGACCCGCGGTATTTCGAGCCAAGTGACGGCTCGAACCGGCGATTGTTCGAGGTGAATGGCGTCAAACTTGGCGTTGTGGTCTGCGAAGACTTTTGGAACGATAAGACATTTTGGAACGAACGGCTTTACGAAAATGATCCAACCGACGAGGTCATCGCGATGGGGGCCGATATGATCGTTTCGATAAACGCCTCGCCCTACAACAAAGGCAAGATCAAACTCCGCTGCGATATGGTTGCACACCGGGCTAAGCTACAAAAAAAGCCCATCGTTTTTGTTAATCTTGTCGGCGGCAATGACGGGATCATCTTTGACGGAGCGAGCGTAATTGCTGACGAGGAAGGCGATATTATTTTGCAGGCGACGGCGTTTGAGGAATTTGTTGAGACGGTCGAACTCGATGTACGTAAACCGGACGCACGCGGCATTACCGGAAATGAGAACGAATCGATCCGGCAGGCGTTGGTGCTCGGAATACGTGACTATGCAAGAAAGAATGGTTTTACGAAAACCGTCCTCGGCCTTTCCGGGGGCATTGATTCGGCTCTCGTAGCAGCTCTTGCGGCAGAAGCCGTCGGTTCGGACAATCTCCTCTGCGTTATGATGCCGTCGCCATTTTCGTCTGAGGGCAGTATTAAAGATTCCGTGGAGTTAGTGCGAAATCTCGGATGCGATTGCCGTATCGAACCGATCTCCGATACGTTTGAGGTCCTGCTGAAACAAATGGATCTCCATAAACCCACGAGGGGCGGGGAAAGCCTTGCTGCGGAGAACATGCAGTCGCGCCTACGCGGCGTGATCCTGATGGCGATCTCAAATGCCGAGGGTCGTCTGTTGCTCTCAACCGGCAACAAAAGCGAACTGGCGGTCGGCTATTGCACGCTCTACGGCGATACTAATGGCGGTTTAGCAGTGCTTGGCGATGTGCTGAAAACGGAGGTCTGGCAGATAGCCCGCCACATTAACGAATCGGCCGGCCGCGAGATAATTCCCGATAAGATCATCGACAAAAAGCCCTCGGCAGAACTCGCACCGAACCAATTCGATCAGGACTCGCTGCCGCCGTACGAGCTGATGGATCCGGTGTTAAAACTCTACTTCGAGCAGAAAGCAGCCCCCGGCGAGATCATCGCCGCCGGGCATGACGCAGAGCTTGTGTACGGCATATTGAACAAGGTTGAGAACCCGGCAAATGAATTCAAACGCCAACAACTGCCGCCGCCGCTGATAATTTCCAAGAACGCCATTGGCGTTGGCCGCCGCAGGCCCATAACGCATAAATACCGGCGAACCAAACCGGCCTAAATTTTCTGCAAGAAGGTCGAGAAACTCCGTTCAATTCAACAACAGCATTTGCTGCATTTTTGTTGAATGGAGTTTTTATATGTCCAAATTCGATAGCCCGCTAAATAATATTAGGATCGCGAGCCCTTGCTCGGCCGATTGGAACGAAATGTACGGCGATGACCGCAAGCGGTTCTGCGGCGATTGCAAACTAAATGTCTATAACCTGTCAGATATGACCAAAGAGGAAGCTGAAAGCCTAGTAATGAATGCCGAAGGCCGGCTGTGCATTCGCTTTTATAGGCGAGCGGACGGCAGCGTGATCACCGAGGACTGTCCCGTCGGTTGGGCAAAGGTAAAGCAGCGGACCAGGCTTTATGCAACTGCGGTTGCATCGCTGTTGATAGCTCTCTTTACCGGAGTTTTATTCGTATCGTTTTTCTCTAAGAAACCGACGACGATCGGCGTGCTCCGGATTCCGTTTACGACGCCAACTCCGCCGCCCGAGCATACAATGGGTTGCAGTTGCCTTGCCGCCGTCAAACACGAAAACGA
>JAYVDQ010000595.1:0-4796 GCA_043749325.1 Chloracidobacterium sp.
AGCGTGCCTATGATCAGCGAAGCTCCTATCTTACGCTGTTAAAGGTCGACACATATTGGATCCCGCTTAGCGACGATCCGCGATTCAAGGCGATGTTGAGACGGATGAATCTGCCGGAATAGGATCTTATGAAACGATGCCCTGAATGCGGCCGCGAGTACGACAATACGATGATGTTCTGTCTCGATGACGGAGCGGAATTGCTTTATGGACCCGCGTCGATGGATGAACCGGCGACGGCGATATTGCACTCGACGGCGATTCCGGGTGAGGCTCCGACGCGTGCTCAGGTCAATACTACTAACGAGACAGCGATCCTGCCTCGGGGAGCGGAGGCGGAGCCTCAAGAGACTACGGGTGAGCTACGGGAAAGGCGGAGCCTTTCCGCAAATAGAGCGGCTGAGCCGCATGACAAATTGGGTGGCAGGAATGGTTTGCTAATGGGCTTGGCCCTAGCGGTCTTGCTTCTGGCCGGCGGGTTCTTTGGCTATAAATATCTTTCACCAACCAAACAGATCGAATCGATCGCGGTGATGCCATTCGTTAATGAAAGCGGAAATGCGGATGTCGAGTACCTGTCGGACGGCATGACCGAGACGCTCATCAAAAGCCTTTCGCAGCTGCCAAATCTTGCGGTCAAGGCCCGGAGCACGGTCTTTGCTTATAAGGGCAAGCAAACCTCGCCAAAGGGTATCGGTGAAGAGCTTGGAGTGCAGGCGGTCTTGCTCGGGCGTGTTGTCCAGCGAGGTGATGACCTGAAGCTGAGTCTTGAACTCGTCAGTGCAAAAACGCAGGACGTGATCTGGAGCGAGCAATACGACCGTAAGCAGGCCGATCTGGTAAAACTGCAAAATGAGATCGCGCAGGACGTATCGAGTAAGCTCAGGGTGAAGCTGTCCGGAGACGATCAGCAAAAGCTCTCAAAAGTCTATACGAACGATCCTGAAGCATATCGTTTATATCTACAAGCGCGTTTCTATCTGAACAAACGCGTCGGAAAGGAGTACGAAAAAGCGGAAGGTTTTTTGCGCCAGGCGATAGCACGGGACCCAAACTTCGCTCTTGGGTATATAGGACTTGCGGAATTCATCGCGCAGAGCGACAGGCCAAAATCGAAGGAATATATCTCGCGGGCGCTTGCGCTCGACAGCCAGCTTTCGGATGCTCACGCGATCCTCGGTTTTCAATTTGCGCTTGACCGTGATTGGGCCATGGCAGAACGCGAGCTCGGGAGGGCGATCGAGATCGACCCGGAAAACTGGCGGGCATACCAATGGAACGGAGCGCGACAAATGATGACAGGACAGTTTGATGAATGTTTACGCTCCTACGATCGCGCGATCGCCATCGAGCCCACGCTTCCCGACATTCGCAACAATCGGGGAGCTTGTTTAGTAGCGGCAGGGCGAGTTGATGACGGCATTGCCGAGTTAAAGAAGGCAATGGATCTCGACCCGAGTTATCCATGGTCTTACTCTCACATTTCTTTCCTCTATCGAATGAAGGGTGAACGCGAAGCATCAGTTGCTGCCCGGGCTCATTCGATCGAAGTTTTAGATCGGGCGGATCTGGCCATGCGGCTTCGCGATGCTTTTGCTACCGGGGGCTGGACGAACTATTTGCGCGAGCTGCTCGCCCAGACGGAGGGAAATTTCCCGAGCCTCACGCGAAGAGCGAGTATCCTCGCCGAACTGGGCCAAAAAGAACAGGCAATTGCGGAACTCGAAGAAGAAGCAAGACGGGGAGGATGGTGGCTGTTCTCGATCAAGTACGATCCGGCGTTCGATCCGTTACGCGGCGATCCGAGGTTTCAGGCGCTGGTGAAACAATTCGATCCGCCGAAGTAAACGCCGATCCGCCGGAGAATTTATGAACCGAAAAATTTTGTTACCGATATTGATCTTGTTCTCGTTTGCCTTCCTGCCATCTGACCTGGCTGCGCAGAAGGTGGAAACCGGATTTCTGGACCGGACCGTAGTCGTAAATAAAAATGAGTATCGCTATCAGATTTACGTACCGCGTGAATTTTCGATGTCAAAGAAGTGGCCGGTTATCATAGCGCTGCACGGCGGCGGAACGTACGGTAGCGACGGAATTCGTCCAACTGAAGGCGGTTTTGGACGCGTGATTCGCTCGAGTCCGAATGGATTTCCGGCGATCGTCATCTTTCCGCAGGCACACGCGGACAGAACGCCAGGATGGCAGCTTGAAGGCGGTCAAGCGGCACTAGGAGCGCTCGACAAGGCAATAAAAGAATTCAATGGCGATCCGAAACGCGTTATACTCACCGGCCTTTCCGCGGGCGGAAACGGAACCTGGTCCATCGCGTCACGCTATCCCGAACGCTTTGCGGCTATCGTCCCTGTGTGCGGGTTTATTTTTAAGTTCAAAGGCATCACAAGTGGCCTGGATTATCCGGCTCTTGCACCCCTCGATGCGGGCGATCCGTATGCATTCATCGCAAAAAAAGTTGTGAAAATCCCGGTCTGGATATTTCATGGCGACGCGGACAAGACCGTAACAGTCGAAGAGTCGCGCAAAATGGCTGCTGCTCTTCGAGCGATCGGGGCAAATGTCCAATACACCGAGTTTCCCGGCGTCGAGCACAACGCCTGGGACCCGGCCTACGCCCGCGCCGATCTTATCGAATGGATGTTAAAGCAGCGGCGGCCATAAGAAGATTATGAAACGATGCCCTGAATGTAGAAAAGATTACGTGGACGACAGCCTGCTGTATTGTCTCGATGACGGCACGCCGCTTGTGCAGGGCAGCGTAAGCGACGAACCGGCGACCGCTATTCTGTCCGGCGATGGTGTCTCGGGTGAGGGGAAGACACAACTACTCCCCGTTGAGAGTACAAAAAAGAGCTTGACGGTGATCTCGCTGCTTATCACGCGTGAGCGCTTGCCATGGATCCTTGCAGGCATTTTCGCTGGTCTCGCCGCCGTGCTCGGCTATGCCTATCTTGGCCGCTCGTCATCGGTGGGGCAGGCCGTTAGGCTTTCGTTCGAGCCGCCAAAGAACCTCGCATTCAACGATACGCAGCCCGACTGGGCCGTGATCTCGCCTGACGGTGAGAAGGTAGCGTTCACGGCAAATACGGCTGATGGGAAGTATCTGCTTTATGTCAGCGATCTGAAAACAAGCCAGGTCACGCCGCTTCCGGGCAGCGACAATGCACTCGAACCTTTCTGGTCGCCGGACAGTAAGTCGGTTGCATACGGTTCGCGCGGAAAGCTCAAACGCTCGGATATCTCAGGAGGCAATGCACAAGTGCTGACGGACGCGGCTCGCCTCGTTGCCGGTGCTTGGAACAGCAGCGGGGACATTATTTTCTGCCCTGATTATGGCAGCACAATGTTCACCGTTTCGGCGAAGGGCGGCGAGCCGCGGCAGATAACATTTCAGGAAGAGCAGGGCGATGGCCAACATTCGAGCGGAACATTTCTGCCGGACGGCAGGCGGTTTCTCTTCAATCGCAATGCGACTAATGACGAGCTTAAAGGCCTGTGGATGGGTTCGCTTGACTCAAAGGAGGTCAAACGGATCATACCGGAAAATCCAACGGTGCGTTTTGCCCCGCCGGATTGGCTGATCATGGTCCGAAATCAGGTACTCGTGGCGCAGAAGATAAACACAAGCAGCCTTGAACTGTTAGGTGATCCGGTCCCTCTAATTACACAGACGGATAACGCTGCAAGTGCACCGGCACGATTCTCCCTTTCGACTAACGGCGTTTTGATTTGGCAGCCGCAATGGAGCCGCAGTTATCAGCTTCGACTCTTCGATCGCGAGGGCAAACAGACCGGTGCGATCGGAAATCCCGAGTTTATCTCCAGCGCGGCAGCTCCGCGGATATCCCCCGACGGTAAACAGGTGGCGTTTCGAAGTCCCAACGGCGGCATCCTCGTCAGCGACCTAGCGGGAAACAATCCGATCAAACTTGGTGAAGGTCAGCTGCCGATATGGTCGCGCGACGGGAGGTCGATCGCCCACAACGCCAGCGTGCCGGGCAAGGGCCGCGGAATATTCCAACGAGCCTCGAACGGTGTTGGGGAGCCGGAGCTGCTGCTTGCCGGCACCGTGTTCCCACGTCAGTACTCACCTGACGGGCGATTTCTGATGTACACCAAGCGCGGTGCCAAAACGCGGCTGGATGTTTGGGTTTTGTCGCTCGCGGACAGACGAGAGATCCCTTTGCTTGACACCGCCGCGGATGAGGTTTATGCGGAGATTTCGGCGAATGGAAAATGGCTGGCCTATGCCTCTGACGAGACCGGAGAACACGAGTTGTACGTTCAGTCGCTCAATCCGGACGGGACGTTGGGAAACGACCGTAAACGTATTTCGGCCGATGGTGCAATGCGTCTTGCCTGGAACCGCGACGGCAAAGAATTATTCTTTACCAGTCGAGCCAACCGCATGATGGCGACATCGGTTAGGACCGACGCCCCCACGTTTGAGTACACTCCGCCGAAAGCTTTGTTCGAGACCAGGATGCTTTTTCAATACGGCGGAGCGGATTTTTTCGATGTAACGCCGGATGGCAAATTTCTGATCGGCACCCTCGTCGGCGAGCCAACCGCCCCCGCCCCGACCGTGATACTCAATTGGCAGGAATTACTGAAGAAATGACCTTATGAAACGATGCCCTGAATGCAGAAATTAACTTTACCCATTGATCGATAAATGAAAAGCCTAAAAATAGTTGTCGTTCTTTTTTCTATGGTGACGGGCCTTATCGCTCAGAGCCATGTCGCCGACATTGAACAGAAAAAACAGGGGACGCGTCCGC
>JAYVDQ010000596.1:0-12094 GCA_043749325.1 Chloracidobacterium sp.
TTTTGACCGGGCCGATCCAGAAAAGCGTGATGCCAATACTCAGTTTTACATCGCCTACAGCTTTTACCGTCAGGGATGGGGCCGGCTATCGAGCGACGATTCGCTGTTCAAGCCCGGTCTCGATGCCGTAAATCATGTGATCGTGCTCGATCCCAATTTTCGAACCGCTGACGATACACTCTTGATGAAAACTCCGTCGGAGCTAAAAAACGAACTTGAAGAAGGCCTCAAGATAACGCCGTCCGATTTCAACCCGATGAAACTTACACGTGAACGAAAATGAACGACTCCGAGATCATCGAATCGACACATGAAGATCTGGCCGCGATGCCAGAGACGAATGTGATCCATATCAGCCGCGCTAGAAAACAGTCCGGTCGGTCGCCAACGCTCATCTACGTTATTTTACCGCTCGTTTTTATCACCGTGACGCTAATCGGCGGGCTGCGACTCGATGCGATGGATAATGCATTTATTTTTCTCAAACCATCGCTTATTTGCCTGGTGTTCGCGTCAGTCCTGCTGATCCTTTTTTTCCGTTCGGGGCTGATGTCGCCCGACGGTTGGTTTTCTGAAAGCTTCACAACGCTGCAAAACATTGCGAACGGAGCGGTGCTGTTGACGATCTTTGCCGCCTCGACGCAGCTGTTCAACTCGCTCCTCCCTGAAAAGGGGCTTCCATTATGGGTCGTCGGCTTTTGCTTTTTCTGGACGCTTTGGAACAACCTTTTTGCGGATTTCGACACCAAAAAGCTTTTGCGGAGCCTCGGTGCGTTGTTCGGCCTCGCTTTTGTTGTCAAATATCTTGTGCTTGCAAATCTAACGGCGACCGGCGATGCGAGCCTGCTACAGCGTATATTTGCCGATCCGGCCAAGGAAGCGTTTACATGGCTTCTGGATCTGCCGCGATACTCGGCCGGCACCGGATATATTCAATTTTTCACGTTGGCTCTTTACCTTATTGGGCTATTCCTAACGCCTCGGTCCACAAAAGAATGAAGATCATTACCTCGGTATTTTTTGCACTTGGCCTAGCATTAACCTCGCTGGCGCAATCGCCGTCAAAGGTGTTGAAACAGGCCGAAAAGGCCCTGGGTGGATCTAAAGCTCTGCAATCGGTTCGGTCCGTCGCAAAAACAGGCCGGATCACGCGGTTGAGCGACGGGGCCGCGGGCGGCTACGTTTACCAGGCCTCGCAACCCAATCTACTGAATGTGAGCTTTGACCTCAACGGATTTGAGACCGAGAACGGCTACAACGGGCGTTCGGGCTGGGCCCGAAACTCGCGCGACGGCCTGCAAACGTTGACGGGTGCGTCAAGCATCAACATGCAGGCAGCGGCGGCTTTCCGAAATAACCTCTGGCTGAATGCAAAAAACGATAAATCGAGGCTGGTTTCAGCGGGGCAATCCGCGATCGACGGTAAAACCGCCAACACCGTCATCCTGACTACGCCCAAAGGCGTCACCGTTAAAATATATTTCGACGCCTTGAGCGGATTGCCGGTCCGCGACGAGATCTCTGACGGCGGCATCAGCGAAACGTGCGCTTACGGTGATTATCGTGATGTCAGCGGCACCAAGCAGGCATTTTTTAACCGCGTCAAGCTCGGCGGCGAGACCTATGAGATCAAACTCGACGACGTAAAGATCAATCCGCAGATCGCCCGCGCGGAATTTGATTTTCCAAATCTTTCCGGCCAGGCCCTGCCCGATATACCTTCGCTTTTGAAAGATTTACAGGCAAACGAAGACAGAGTCGAAGCGCTTCTCGACCACTACTCATTCACGCAGAAAACCATACATCGCGAACTTGGCAAAGACGGATTGCTGCGTGAAAAGGAATCGGAAACCTATCAGATCTCCTTTTACAAAGGGAATAGAATGTGGCGCCTGATCGAGAAAAACGGCAAACCGCTCACTGAAAAAGAACAAGCGGACCAAGACAAAGATGCGGGGAAACGGGTTGGGGAGATCGAAAAAAAAGTGACAAAACGAGAGGCGAACCCTGATTCCCAATCTGACCAGAGCCGGCGTGTCTCGTTCGCCGAAATGCTGCGGGCTTCAACCCTTCTGAATCCTCGCCGCGAACATTTTCGCGGCCGGGACGTAATCGTATTCGATTTTGAACCGAATCCGTCGTTTGATCCGAAAAATGCAAAAAGCATGATCAGACTCTTTGGCAAAATGGCCGGTGTAATTTGGGTCGACGCCCAAGACAAACAGGTTGCGCGAATGGAAGCCGTGCTTGCCGATAATGTCAGTATCGTCAGCGGGGCCCTGGCAAAATTGAAAAAAGGAGGCACATTTGCCTTTGAAAAAGAACGATTTAATGACGAAATATGGCTTCCGTCACAGTCCGATATAAATGTTTCGCTTCGGGTGTTACTTGTGAAAGGCATCGACCTGAATCAGGTCGTAAAATCCTACGACTATCGCAAGTTTGAGACCGAAGTAAAAGGGGCAAAGGTCGATGAGACCAAAAAACCTTAATTTTTTAAAGGGGGAGTGCGATTTTCTTTGTGCCCTTTGTGTCGGCGCCTTAGTGTTCTTTGTGATTAAAGAGCCTTATCACAGAGGCCGCTAAGAGAAGACACAAAGAACACAAAGTAAGAAAGTCGGGTACTGACTAAACCCGACCCACTAGCTAATTTTTCAGTATGATCTGGATACTCGTGCCGTCACGGCGGACGCGCAGGGTCTTGCCGTTGAATCTGCCCTTGAACGACATTTTCTCCGTCAGAACCTGATCGTTTATCGCCTCGATCACGTCACCGGCCTTGACGCCGGAGCGTCCGGCGAGCGTGTCGGGGCCGACGGATTCGACCTTCCAGCCGGATTCGCCAAATGTGCCATTGACGCCGAAAAGGTTAAGCACGTCTTTTGTCGGGATCTGAACGGCGCGGTCGGGCATTTTCGAATTTGCCGGCGGCCTGGCGTCAGGATTAAAGCCGCGCGGGTATAATTTTCGCTCCTGGCGGACGGCCTCAATATACGTTCCGCCACCCGGACGTTCGACGTTCGGCTGTTTTTTGACAGTTTTATCACCAACATTGTTGGTAACGGTTTCAGGTTTTCTCACCGCGACATGTTCTTCCGCAGTAGGATTTACAGGCGGAGAAATTACGTTATTAGACGGAGATTCGATCACAGGTGCCGCGACAGGCGGGGCCGACTCCGCCACGGCGGGCACATTCGCCTGTTTATTCCCGTAAAACGCATTAAAGCCAAAATAAGCTCCGATCAATACCAGCAAGACGAGCGGCACCGCATATCGAACCGCTGCCGGAATGCCAAACCCAGGCTTTGCCGTGGTACGACCTGCGGCTATGCGGGCCCGGACACGGAAATCAAAATCGTTGGGCGCCTCGACGCGTTTCATCGCGGAGAGCAGACGGCTGACCTTTTGGTCATCCATCCCAAATTCGCTCGCGTTATTTTTTAGTGGTTCTCTATTCACAATTTTTAACTATAAGTAATGCTCTAATTTCTCTTTTAGCAATCCCCGCCCGCGGCTGATCCGCGATTTTGTTGTCCCCAGGCCGAGTTCCATGATCTCGGCAACCTCGTCGTACGATTTGCCCTCGATGTCACGCAAAATAACCGGTACTCGATATTTCTCAGGCAAAGCGGCGATCGCACGGGCAATTGTCCTGTCCCGCTCTTCTTCGACCAGCTCGTCATCCGCCAGGATGCGTGTATCGGGCGGCTGAAACTCGACCGAGCTGTCATCCTCAGTCTGGAAAAGGCCCGTCAGCGACAACAGCCGCCGCCTTTTCCGTCTCCGGATCTCACTGATCGCCAAGTTGGTCGCGATCCGGTAAATATAGGTCGAAAAGGCAAACTGCGTGTGATAACGGTCGATCGCAAAATAAACACGGACAAATGTTTCCTGCGCCAGATCGACGGCCTCTTCGTAATCATTCAAAAATCTATAGAGATAATTCGTCAGCGGATTACGGTAACGATTCATTATCTCGCCAAAAGCAGCCTCGTCGCCGCCCTTGGTTGCCTCGATCAATTCATGGTCGGACAATTTTTGACTAGGCATGGAGTTCCCCATTTCCTCCATGCCCGCGGATTCGATCTTGTCCAAAGCCATACATTCATATTTATATATAACTGCTCAAAGGACAAGCATATGTCATCCAGTCAATTTTTAATCACGCTGGAGGGATGACATAGTTGCAAAAAACTTGTAACCGTTTTGCATCCATGTCAGTCCGCGGATTTTACCGTCATGATGAGAAAGATCGTGCCGCTCGTGCCGGGGAGTGTAAGCGTCCCAACGACGGTCGGCACATTCTCGGTTACGCCGAGTTTTTGCAGGCTGAGGCCGATCGATTCATAATTGACATTCGGCGTGGTTTTTCCGTTTTCCTCACGAGACCCCGTAACGACAGGCACCCTGGCACCGAAACGGAACGACTGCGCCTGAAATCCCATTTGGCCCTTGGCGTTTGGCACATTCCTTAGATTCACCAATGACCAGTCAAGAAATGTCGGAGAAGCTGGAAGCGGTTCCCTCTCCGACATGTTTGCGACGCTTTGGTATTGGAATGTTCCGTTATTCGCGATTCGGCCAATCAGCGTGTTCGCCACCCGATAGTTTGAAAACTGGAAGCTGCCCTTAATCTGTTTGGACACAGCCGCTAATTCGGCCGGAAGTTCGGCCCGCGAACTGTTATCATTCGATCCGATCACGAGCTGAAGCGAAACGTTATAGCTGGGTTCGGTAGTTTGTGCATTAATGAAAACCGAGTACCCGGCGATAAGACTGAAAACAAGTAGTGATCTGAAAATAATTTTAGATAGGTTCATCTGTTTTCTCCTGTGCAATTTTTGGGGAGTAGCAATGCGTTGCACAAACCAACCGGTCTAAAGTTGAAAAAAATATTTTTGAGTGTTCTGCAGTCGGCATCTACAGGGCTGGGTAAATATACAGGATAGACAAGATAAGCCCGCTGAAAGCCCTACGTATTCCGCTGCAAATCGTCGAACACATATGGCGAGTCCGGTCATCGTCGGGAACCGTGGGAGTTAGTACTATTTGTCGAGGGTTATCTGATGGACGACACGCAATTTGCCAATTTTAGAAATGCAAAATGGTTACCGAACGAACGACAAGACATCTTTGCGATGACGAATGATACAAATCAACCCGCCTTGAACATATCTTCGTCGACCTTTTGGCCAAACGTGATGGTGCCGACGTTGGTTTCTTAGACGATCTTGTCATTGGCCCACAGGACGGTGCGGTATGGGACGAGCGTGCCCTGAGCATCACCAAGTTAACCGCCAAACAAATTTGCAATGCTGTCTTTTTCATAACTGTCTCCTGTTTTTTAATTTTTCGGGCTTCGGCGGCGCCGCCCTGATAGGGTTTTGCTTCGCAAAATAGATAGGTCAGACCGCCTGTTTTCCACGCAGACGGCTCCGACTCCGCCGCGTAACGACCGCAATGCGTTTTCAAAAAACGAGAAAACCGTAATTTGCGGCGTCACGCCCAACCGATTGACCTGCCGTTTGGTCAAACATGAAAGGGATTCCATACAGTCTCTGCTTCGAGCGATTTCAAACGTCATTACCGTCAAAACCTCGAGCGAATCTGTCGCGCCATTCGCACCTTCCCTAACTTCGAAAAGATTTGCTATCGCGAAAGTAAGGCGGCGCCACGAGTCTGATCCCGACCCGGTGGACGCCGCGTGCCACATTTATTGAACGTTTGGGGCGGCGATAGGAATATCGCTACTCAAACCGAATTGCCTGTAGATGGGGGAACCAGTGGAACTCTGGACAATGTACCATGTTCCGTTTCGATAGACGGCTATGTCAGTATATCCGTCGCCGTCGTAATCGGCGGGCACAGGTTTATCAGTGGCCACACCCCAACTGGTTACAGAAACCGAGTTGTCCGAACTTTTTTGAATCCACCAAGAGCCGGTTGAAGGTCGAAAAACCGCCATGTCGGTGCGTCCGTCGCCGTCATAATCGCCCGGCGTAACACGATCGCCGCTCAAGCCGAAATGCTGAACGCGAACTGTGTTTGTGCCGCTTTCCATGATCCACCAATTTCCATCGGACGGGCGGAAAATGCTGATGTCGCTTCGTCCGTCGCCGTCAAAGTCGGCGACCGTCGGCGTGGGCGTTCTAAGTTTTTCGCGGGTCGTTACATGAACGTCGTTTGACGGAAGTCCCGTGGTGGGGTCGAGTTCGCTGCCCGGCCGGGTTGAACCGAAGACCATCGTTAAACCGTCCCATGACATTGATGCCCGCGTTTCACTCGCCGCGGTGTTAATCGGCGCGGCAAAGTGGAAAGGCGCAGACCAATCATTGTCAGTGCTGTTGCGGCTCGCCGTCCAAATGTCGTTTCCGCCCAGTGTTCCCGGCCGGTTCGAGTCAAAGACTATTTCGTGTCCGTCATTTCGCACATTCGGGCGTGTATCTTCGCTCGCGGTGTTAAGATTCGGAGCAAGCTGCGCCGGACCGAAGTTCACGCTGAAGTAAATGTCGGAGTCGGTGCCCCCGGGTTCGAATCCGCCGGGACGCGTGCTGGAGAAATAGAGAACTGACTGTCCGCTCTCATTCACAAAGTATGACGGGCTTGCTTCAGCGGCGGAACTGTTGATGTCACAGCCGAGATTTTCCGGCTCAGCCCAAACATTATTCCTGAAACGAGTGAAATAAATATCTGAACCGCCGCATGCGCCAGCCTGGGTGCGGGAACTGACAAAATACAGTCCGTTTCCGGGTTGCGGCGCAGGGCAGAAGTCGTCAGCCGCGCTGTTGACGGGTGCGCCCAGATTTTGGGGCGCACCATACGGAGCGGTTCGACTCGTCCGGTACGCGACCCAGATGTCCTGTCCGCCCAATCCGCCGGGACGATTCGAGGCGATAAACAGGCTCAGACCGTCCGGTGCTTGGATCGGGCAGCCGTCGTTAAACGGCGTGTTAAGTTCCGAACTCGTGCCGGGAATTGATTCGAGGTTGACGGGTGCCGACCAGTCGGAGAAACGCTGCCCGAAGGCAGCCGTTCCCAGCGACAAAACAGCAAGCAATGTACAGATTGCAGTGAATATTTTTTGGTTGTTTAAGTGATTCATGTTTACTCCTTGTTTTAGAATGTAGAATAGGAATTCAGTCTGTTATTCTGTTTTGGACAGAATGAAGTCCGTCCTGCTACTTGAATAATTCATTTGATTGAAAAATTTTCGCTCTACTTAATAGCGCGACAGTTTTTGAAAACAGAGGTCAAAAAATTTGACCTTTCTATAAAAACGGTATAGTTTCCCGATGAATATCAAATTAGTCCCGACAAAAAAGAGATTTGGCAATGACGGATAAAGCTAATCCCGCCGGCGGAATAACTGAAAGGTTGCGCGATTGGAGCGATAATCGACACGGCGAATCGACTGACACGCTGCTTGAGCTGGTCTACGACGAGCTGCGTCGGCAGGCCCATCGTTATCTACAAAAAGAGCGTGTGGGACACACGCTGCAAACTACCGCTCTAGTGAACGAAGCGTATTTTAAATTGGTCGAACAGAAATCGGTCGCGTGGGAAAGCCGTTCGCAGTTTTTCGGCGTTGCCGCGACGATGATGCGACGTATTTTGATCGATTACGCGAGAACCAAACATCGCGTCCGACGTGGCGGCGTGAACAGCGATCTGCCGCTGGAAAATGCTTTGACGATCAGCGTCAGCGAAACCGATTTCGATTTGCTCGCGCTCGACGAAGCGTTGAATCGGCTCGCCGTAAAGGAATCTCATCTTACTAAAATCGTCGAACTCAGATTTTTCAGCGGATTAGATGTCGTAGAAACGGCGGAAGTTTTAGGCATTTCCGAATCAACCGTCAAACGCGATTGGCAAATGGCAAAGGCTTGGCTTCACCGCGAGTTGACGCGATAAGAAGTCCAAAGTCCAAAATCTCAAGACGCTTTGAAATTGTAATTGAACTCTGGCTTTCCTTTGGACTAAAAGTTATGGCTGACGAGAAATGGCAAAAAGTCAGGGAAATTTTTGATTCGGCTTTGCGGCAAAAGCCGGATGAACGCCGAAGATTTGTCAACGAAGTTTGCGGCGATGATAAAACTCTGCTCGCCGAAGTCGAATCGCTTTTGTTATCGCTTGACAGCGCCGAAAGTTTTATGGAAACGCCCGCCGTTGCCAAAGTTGCGGGAGTGATTGAAGCCGAAACGAAGCATCTCGAAAGAGGTAAAAATTTAGGGCATTATGAGATCATCGAACAAATCGGCGAAGGCGGAATGGGCGAGGTTTATCTGGCGAAAGATACGCGCCTTAATCGTCAGGTCGCGCTCAAACTGCTTGCCGCCCACATCACCGAAGACAAAAACCGCGTCAGCCGTTTTCGGCAGGAAGCGTTTGCCACGTCCGCGTTGAATCATCCGAACATTGTGACAATTTACGAAATCGGCGAATGGTAGGGCAGGGATTTTATCGCCACCGAATTCGTTGACGGAATAACGCTTCGCAGTCTGTTGGGCAAGAAAAAAAAGTCGATCAGCGAAGCTCTCGACCTCGCTCTGCAAATCGCCGGCGCACTCTCGGCGGCACACGGCGCGGGAATCGTTCACCGCGACATCAAACCGGAAAATATAATGATTCGCCGCGACGGACTGGTAAAAATTCTGGATTTCGGAATTGCGAAATATATGCCGTCGGGAAACGCTTCTCGTGCCTTGGTTGAAACGGAAGTCGGCGAAGTTATCGGGACAGCCGCCTATATGTCGCCGGAACAGGCGCGTGGATTGGAGATTGACCAGCGTACGGACATCTGGAGTTTGGGCGTGATTCTTTATGAAATGATTGCCGGAAAATTGCCGTTTCCCGGTCAAACCAAATCTGACCGCATCGCCACCATTCTCGAACACGAACCCGAGCCGCTCACGAAAATCCGCCGCAAAGTGCCGCCGGAACTTGAACGAATCACGAATCGCGCTCTCGCCAAAAATAAAAAAGAACGCTATGCGGAAACGGCGGATTTGGCGGAAGATTTGCGCCGTTTGCGCGAAACGACGGGCGATAAACATCCGTCTCCGTTTGTGTTGCCCGCACGGAAATCAGCCGCGCCGCGCTGCGCTTATTTGTATGCCGCGTCCGTGTTGGCTGTTTTGCTTATAGTGGGAATTGGTTTCGGCTACTATCTCTGGTCGGCGGGAAAAATGTCTTCGGGAGCGGACGGCAAAAAATCAATCGCCGTCCTACCGCTCAAACCAATCAACACGGCGAACCGCGACGAGATTTACGAGGTCGGCATTGCCGATTCTTTGATTATCAAACTTGGTTCGATGAACGGATTCATCGTCCGCCCTCTGAGCGCGATACGCAAATACGCCGACATCGCGCAAGACCCGCTTGCCGCCGGGCGCGAACAGCAGGTTGATTACGTTCTCGCGTCAAACTATCAATTGGCGGACGGGAAAATCCGCATCACCGCACAGCTTTTGAATGTGGCGAACGGACAGATTGAAGAAACTTATAAAAGCGAAAAAGGCGCGGGCGATGTCTTTGCGATGCAGGACGCAATCGCGGGCGAAATCGGAAACATTTTGTCGGCGCGATTTGCGACCGCTTCAAGCAGATCTGTGGCAAAGCGCGGCACAAACAATGAAGAAGCGTATCGCCTCTACCTGCAAGGGATGTTTTTCTATGATCAGAGAAACGGACCAAAGGCGGCTGAAGCATTGGAACAAGCCGTCCGGCTCGACCCAAATTACGCGCAGGCGTGGGCGGGTATCGCCCACGCGCGCCGGACGACTGCCAATAACGTCAACACCGCCGACGTGGAAGATGAGTATCGAAAATCAATCGAGGCGATCAATAAGGCGTTGGAGTTGGACAATAATCTGTCCGAAGCCTACAGCGCGAAATGCGATTGGAAAATGTATTACGAATACGATTACGACACAGCGGAAGCGGCGTGCAAACGCGCCATCGAATTAAAACCCAATTCGGCGGTAGCGCACAATGTTTACGCGCGCTTTCTCAATCTTGGTCGTTTCGACGAGGCAATCGCCGAAATAAGAACCGCCATAGACCTCGACCCGACCTCGGTATATCATCAACATGTTTATCAGGTCTGTTTGACTTACGCCCGACGCTACGACGAGGCTGCGCAGCAGTTAGACAGACTCGCCGAAATTAATCCGAACGGCGCAGGCACCTACTTTTGGCTGGTTCGCGGAATAGATATGCAGGGAAACGAGGCGAAAACATTTGAACGGCTGATGAGATTTCAAAATTTAGCGAAAACAGACGAGGAAACCGTGCAGCTTTTTAAAACTGCTTACCAGACATCCGGTTGGAAGGGTGTTTTGCGCGAACAAGCCAAGCAGTATGAAAAAAAGCCCCGCCAGCCTTCTTTTCACGCGGGAGTTTATGCCGGGGCAGGCGACAAGGATAAGGCATTTGAAAATCTGGAAAATGCTTATCAGCGTCACGAGAATATGATCGTTTATCTTCAAGTTGACCCGCGTTTTGATTCGCTGCGCGACGACCCACGCTTTGATGAATTGGTCAGGCGCCTTGGGTTGAAGTGAAGGCAACGACTCGCGCGCAAGCGTCCTCGCGTGCAATGAGCCCGGCGACGTGACCAGCATTTCCATCCTGCCGGAAATGCGAGCCGCCATCGAAATCAGCCGCAATAACCCGGCAAAGGCCATTGAATTGTTAGAGGCAACCCGCATTCTTGAAAGAGGTTTCGGCATTCCTGGACGCTCTACCTACCTGCGCGGTATTGCTTATCTACGGAAAAATGCTGGAACGGAGGCAATGAGTGAATTTCAGAAGATACTTGATCGCAGAGGGCAATTTGATACTTCACCTTTCTTTTCTCTGGCGCATTTAGGATTGGCTCGCGCCGCCGCAATGGCGGGCGATACAACGAAAAGCCGCCAAGCCTATCAGGATTTCTTCGCACTCTGGAAAGACGCCGATGCGGATATTCCAATTCTGATTGAAGCTAAACAGGAATACGAAAAGTTGAAGTGAGAATTGACGATATAAAGACTTCAAACATATCAGCGAAAAGTAATGACCTACGAACATTTGTGGCAAACCAAAAACAAATCGTCCAAGATAGATATGGCTAAGGATAGTTGGCAAAAAGTGAGAAAGATTTTTGATTCGGCTTTGCGCCGCGAGCCGGGCGATCAGCGACGATTTGTTCAAGAAGCCTGTGGCGATGATAAAATCTCTTCGCCGAAGTCGAATCGCTTTTGTCCTCTCTCGACAGCGCCAGGAGCTTTATGGAAACCCCCGCGATTGCCCAGGCCGGCGATACCGTTCGGGCAACTTCATACGCCGCATTTAAATGGGTGATGCCGCCTGTGAAAAGCGTCGTGAGGACCGAGGGGGAATATCCTTAAAATCGGGAAGGCGCAAATAACTTCGCATTCCGTTAAAAGGACCCGAACAATCAATGCATCTGATCGCGGCAAAGCCCCGCGACAAGTGATTTCAGACTTTATGCTGCTTCGAGCGCGATTTCCGGAAAATGGGAGAAAAGGAATGAACCGAATACTACTGCTATATGTTTTTCTGCTCTCGATTGGCTGCTCGATATCACAGGCACAATCGCCTTCCGAGAAGCGAGTCCCGGGGAAACCATCGGACGCCGAAGTGCTGAAGGCAGGTGATAAGTTCTATGATGCCTTTATCGCTGGCGATGTCGAGACTGTCAAACGCATGACGGCGGAGGAGTACCTTCAGACCGACGTGCTCGGCAGAGTTCAGGATAAGTCAGCCTGGCTCGCTGAATACTACATGCCGATTGTCGAGCGGATGAAGGCGGGGAAATTTAAATGGGAACTGTTTGAGCGGAAGGGCATTCAGGTGCGGAGGTATGGCAACGTCGCCGTCCTGATTGGTCTAACCAGGTTCAAAGGTTCTGACGATGCGAAGACCGGTGAACTACGATTTACTCAGGTATGGCTCAAGCGCAAGGGAGGCTGGCAAAGAGTTGTCTTACAAAATGCTTGGTTACCTAACCCGAACCAGAATGCTTCATCCAGATCCCATTAACCCGCTTTAAAAAGGTCTTCGTCGACCTTTTGGCCAAACGTGATGGTAC
>JAYVDQ010000597.1:0-4729 GCA_043749325.1 Chloracidobacterium sp.
GGCCCGCTCCGTCGCCGAAATGGCCCGCGATATCCCGGCGGATAAGCTTGAGAAGCTCGTCGGATGCTTGCAGAGTTAAAATCAAATGGCGCACCTTAAATATGCCTATCGAATTCCAACTTGAAGAACGCCTCGTGGGCTTCACGGCAACCTCCGCGCGTGAAGGTGAGAATGTAGAAATTATCTCCCGGGCGCTTTTGGGGCCCCAGGATGCCAAACTTGTACACCACATTGACGAACTAGAGAAGGCTCTTTTCTCAAAAATCCCTGGCTTGCCGCGACGCCCTTCAATTTCTGATCTAATCGTAGTCATAAATCAGGACCTTTCCGGAAAGGCCTTTGTTAACGAACTACCGCTCCCGGCAAAGGTGAAACTCACACGCGATATTGAAAAGGGCCAGACGGTATTCTTGAAAGATATTTCGGAAATCCAGGAAGTGACTCTAGGAGTGGAAGTACCGAACGACGCTGCAATTGTTGTTGTTCGTTCTTTCAATTGGAAAAGATCAATGTTTTTTGACTTTGGCCCGCTGGATACGAAGCAAGGCGATCGCACGTATAGCATCGATAATGCGCTAGGTCAACAGTTAACACTCCTCGTGGGTCTTCCCGCACAACCCGGACATCTCACCGCTGGCGCTGTGCGAATTGCTGAAATGAAGGGCGCTTTGGATCGTCTAATCGACCTCATCGCTCAGCAGTGCGAAGACGAGGCCGCCTATCAACAACTACTGGAATCAGCACCTTGGATGTTGGGAACCTCTTATAGCGCCGTACTTCGACATCAGCGAATGGATGATGCAAATATACCCGACTTTACTGCCCTGCGAGCCTATGACGAGTGCCATGATGTAATTGAATTAAAACAACCGTTTCTCCGTCTTTTTCGCAGGGATGGCTCGTTTAGCGCAGCGTTCAATGATGCTTGGAATCAGTCTGAGCGGTATCTGGATTTCTGCCAACGTCAGCGAACATATTTGATGGAACAGAAGCAACTTCGGTTTGAGAATCCTCGGTGCATACTCGTGATTGGACATGAACTATCCGTACCAGAAAGTGATGCTGTCAGGGCGAAGGAATCGGCGAATAGAATGATTTCGGTGATGACCTATTACCAGCTATACAGGCATGCGCGAAATACGTATGACGTTGTCGTGGCGGCAAATGACGATACTTACCTACCGGGCGAGGGCTTGGATACGCAAAGATATTCATTATGAAGCCTACATCAATAATCCTCGGGCTGCTTTTTGTTGTTTTGGTTGGATGCAGGACGAATACTCCACCAGCGATTCAAACAAAAGTCGACTCACGTTATCCCACTGTCTGGTTTGCTCCGGTCAACGATCCTAAAAAACCCGATTGGGAGATCCTTCCGCAGGAGGCTGGGCCGGGCGAGGTCATACTCTCAAAACGCAACGAACTCGGCCTTTTGTCCAATTTTGCGCCGACACCGTTTGTCTTTCACGAACGTCGCTATGCGAGTCTTGAGGGGTTTTGGCAGATGATGCTTTATCCTGAGGGGCCAAACGATCCGCGGACTAAATTTCCTGGCATGGAATGGCAGTTTACCCGCGAACAGGTCGGGCAGATGACGGCATTTGACGCTAAATCGGCCGGCACGCTTGCCGAGGAAAATATGCCAAAGATGGGCATCGACTGGGTGACGTTCGAGGGCAAACGTTTTCTATACCGCTCGGCAAAACCGGGCGAACATTACCGCCTGATCGTCGAAGCGACCCGCGCAAAGGTTGACCAAAACCCCGAAGTAAAACGCGTACTGCTCGCGACCGGCGACCTCATCCTAAAACCGGATCATCACGGCGAGGAAAATCCGCCACCGGAGTGGAAATATTACGATATCCTCACGCAGATCCGCTCCGAATTGCAGACAGCGTTGCAGAAGCCCGCACGTCAGTAAGGGCGTAACACTCAACGTTCGTGTCACGCCCTTGCTAACGCGCGGGCCTCCGCATTTGATCGTAGAATTAACATTCATTTAACACCCAATTCACTCCTCGTTAACCTCGCGCCTTTAATCTTTTTTTTGATAACCGGAAATTTTACAAATTAAGGAACAGGGTAGGCGGTTTTTCAGCGAGAGCTGTATAAGACCGCCGCCGTTTTGACTATAAGAAGTTTCTACAGAAGGAGTGATGATGAAAACGAAATTATTCGCGCAGATGTCTTTCGCGATCTTTATTTTATTATTTTCTTTATTAACAAGCGTTTTGGCACAGTCCGATCAGGGACGTATCGCCGGCAACGTCGCCGACCCTAATGGAGCCGTGGTTGCCGGTGCAACCGTGACCGTCACCAACGAGATGACGGGCGAAAGCCGCACGGTAACAGTGAATGAAGACGGCAGCTTTACCATTCCGGCCCTTAAGCCGTCCAAATACACGATCAAGGTGTCGGCCGGTAATTTCGAAACAACGACCAGGACGGGCGTCAATGTCCTTGTCGGCCAGGCGTTAAATCTCGACCTGGTGCTCGGAGCTAAAGGCGTTTCGGCACAGGTCGACGTTGTATCGGGCCAGGACAATATCGTTAACACGGCATCGGCCAGCCTGAGCGCCAATGTAAATCCCCGCGAGGTCGAGGGTTTGCCGATCAATGGCCGCCAGCTATCGCAGCTTTATCTACAGGCCCCGGGAGCGACTAACAGCGGTACCGGGACATTTTCGGACATCCGGTTTTCGGGCCGTGCAAATCAGCAAAATGTGATCCGCTACGACGGCGTCGAGGGGTCGGCGATCATTGATGCGTCGCCCGGCAATCTAAATGGCGAGGTGCCCACTCCGTTTCGCCTACAGTCAAGCCTCGAAAATGTACAGGAGTTTCGCGTCGATTCGAGCAATTTCCCGGCCGAGTTTGGCACGGGAACCGGCGGGCAGATCTCGGTTGTCACCAAATCGGGCGGTAACATGTTTCATGGGTCGGGTTTCGAATATCTGCGTCGGGCGAGCCTCGATTCACGAAATTTCTTTGACAACATCATCCCCGGTATTGCAAAGAGTGGATTGAGCCTCGATCAATTTGGCGGTTCGATCGGCGGCCCTATCGTCAAGGACAAATTCTTCTTTTTCGGCAGCTTTGAAAAATACCGCGGCCGGTTCGGCCTAAACTTTGTCGAGGCCGCGCCGAGCCTTAGCCTGGCCACTCCCGGTGCGCTTGTTCCCGGAACGGCCACGCCTGTCAATCCGGTGATCCAACCCTACATTGCTGGATTTCGCTCATCGAAAGCGGTAGTTTTGCCTAATGCTTCGGCGACAGATGGTTTTGACATTGTCCAACTCCAGGATAGCGAAAAAACCGATGAAAAAGCCTTTGCCTTACGTCTGGATTACCAACTTAATCCGCTCAACAAGCTGTATTTTCGTGCTTTCCGCGACCAGGGTACGGACGACACCCCGCAAGGCGTTTCGGGCCGGTTTATTCACATCCAAGCCGTTCCCCAAAACATGGTTTTCGGATACCAGTCGATCATGAACAGCAGCGGCTCCCTGATCAACGAATTCAAATTAGGCTATAACGGTGCCAGAACGCGTATCAACGGCTCCGCCCCTACCATCAACGGCATCGACTATTCCGCGATCTTCATCAGTCTCGGCGGCAGTGTCGCCAATACCGGAATCGCGGGACAGGGCCAATCCACGGGACTTTCGAGTCCCGGAGGTTTGGTCCGGGCCAACAGCGCGCAGAATGGCCGTGGCCAACCCTACACTCCTTATTCGATCAGCTTTATCGACAGCCTGAATATGATCCGGGGTAATCACAATTTCAAATTCGGCGGCGAGGTCCGATTGGTCCGTTTGTACACAGATCGCCTGGGCGGAACGACCTATACATTTTCGAACCTCTCGTCATTCCTGACCAACACCCTTACTTCCGTCCAATATCTCGGTGACGAGAGTGCCCCGAGCGTATTTAACAACGGGGCGACCGGCGAGCGGCTTGCAAAGGCGGAATATTACATCGGATATGCACAGGATGAATGGAAGATCCGGCCGGGTTTGGCCCTCAATTACGGCCTGCGATACGAATATTACACACCGCTGCGCGAAGCTCGTAATTTGCAGGTGTTATTCAATATCGACACGGGCACTCTGCGAAACCCGGCCGAAGCCGCGTTGAAATCCTCGAAAAACAACTTTGGCCCGCGTATCGGATTGACCTGGTCGCCCAACCCGAATGGTTCTGGATTTTTCTCCGGCAGCCGAACGGTTCTTCGCGGCGGGGTCGGTATCTTCTACGGACCTGGACAGACCGAGGACCAGATCCAGCCGATCGAGAGCGACCGCATCAGTACGACGGTAAGCAGCGGGGCAAACCTTGCGTTTCCGGCTAATATCCCGAATATTGCCGCCGCATTTGTTAATAACCCGACAAACCGGACCTACCAGCCCCGAGCGTTTTCAAACAATTACCAGATCCCCGAGCGCGTCTTTGAATACAGCTTTTCGTGGCAGCAGCAATTGCCTTATAACCTCGTTTCTACGGTAGCCTATACCGGCAGCCAGGGACGCAACCTATTTCTTCGCAGCGTTGCTAATCAAATTCTGCCGGGACAATCGACAATTCTTGACGGCTCCAGTTTGCCGACCGGTGTAGGTGTGGTAAACCGCACCAATGCCGCCGGACAGGTTATCGGGGTCACGACGATCCGCCAATTCGACATTCTCAACGCGGCCGCAATAACTGGATGTGGAGCCGCGGCAAACAACGC
>JAYVDQ010000598.1:0-2400 GCA_043749325.1 Chloracidobacterium sp.
GAAAAGATCGGCAAACGTGTGATAGTTCTCGGAGGCGGAAACACCGCGATGGACTGCTGTCGGACGGCCCGGCGGCTGGGTGGCGAGGACGTCAAGGTTATTGTGCGATCGCCGTTTGCCTCGATGAAAGCGTCTCCGTGGGAAAAAGAGGACGCACAGCACGAGGACATCCCGATCATCGACAACCACGTGCCCAAATCTTTTGTCATCGAGAACGACAAGCTGATCGGGATGACGTTTGAAAAGGTCGAGGCTGTTTTTGAGGAAAATGGAAAGCGAAGTCTCGTCCCAACGGGCGAACCCGATGTTTTTTATCCGGCGGACGACGTTTTGATCGCGGTCGGGCAGGAGAACAGCTTTCCCTGGATCGAGCGTGATATCGGCGTCGAGTTTGACAAATGGGAAATGCCCGTCGTCGATAAAACAACGTTCCAATCGACTCATTCAAAAGTATTTTTCGGCGGGGACGCGGCCTTCGGCCCCGAAAACGTCATCACGGCAGTCGCACACGGCCATCAGGCCGCCATTTCGATTGATCTTGTTTGCAAAGGCGAGGACATCAACAAACGGCTTGATCCGTTCGTCAATCTCATCTCTCAAAAGATGGGCATTCACGAATGGGCGTACGACAGCGAGGTCGAGGACGACGAGCGTTATGTCGTGCCGCAAAATCCCAAGTCGGTGACGCTTGCCGACCGCAAACAGGAGGTTGAGATCGGCTTTGACCCACTGGCCGGTTACAAAGAGGCCGAGCGGTGCCTGAATTGCGACGTGCAGACGGTTTTCAACGCTCCGAAATGCATCGAATGCGACGCCTGCGTAGATATCTGCCCGACGAGCTGCATCACGTTCACGCCAAACGCGGACGAACTGGTCCTGCGTGAAATGTTAAAAGTTCCGGCGCTAAATCTGAAACAGGAGATTTACGTTTCTGAGCCCTTGCCCACAACCCGCATCATGGCCAAAGACGAAGACGTCTGCCTCCACTGCGGCCTCTGCGCGGAGCGTTGCCCAACCGCCGCCTGGGATATGCAGAAATTCTTTTACAACGTGACTAAGGCAGGGGAAATTAAGTACGGCGGGTGTAATGGCAACGGGGCAGGGAAAACGGTTGTAAAATGAACAGAGAGGTGAAGTTATGACAGCAGAAACAATGGACCTGTTAGATAGAGTTGACTCGCTTCCGATCGACATGAAGTTAGAGATCGTCGATAAGATCCTCGAAAGCCTTTCACCCACACAGAAAGAAATAGATGATCTATGGAAGGCGGAGGTGGAGCGGCGAATCGATAATTTTGAAAGTGGAGAAGCGAAGACAATTCCAGGTAATCAGGTATTCGCCAACATCCGTGCGCGATTTGGCAAATGAATTATTCATTTCTTGATGAAGCCGAACGCGAAATGTATGAGGTAGTCGCGTTTTACGAGGATTGTAGTGAGGGTCTGGGACTAGAATTTTCGCTGGAAGTCTTTGCAACCGTGAGCCGCATATTGAAGTTTCCAAACGCATGGTCTCCGTATTCAAACCGATCACGCCGATGCCTTCTGAAACGTTTTCCATACGGCATTGTCTATCGGGTGGTCGGGGATGAAGTCGTGATATTTGCTGTCATGCAGTTGAATCGAAAACCGGGATATTGGGAGGGGCGAATAAAATGATTCGCGAAGGCATGGTCATCGTCCGTAACCTCGACGGCATTGTAAAGAACAAATACGCAAACGATCCGGGCAAACTCGCAGCATGGATTTCAGCAAGCCACGTCGAAAAAGCGCCGAAGAAAAAGGAGACGCCAACGCCGTTAGCGTTATTGAAAAGACCCGAAGATAATTCTGGCAAGGCTTAATTATGACACAACACGAAATTGTTGCTCTGCGATGTCCGTCATGCGGTAGTGGAATCACCGAGCCTTCTCGCGATAAGCCGTTTGGTGCTGAGTTTCGCTGCGACGGTTGCGGCGTCACGTCCGTTTTGATTATCAACCGAGCGCTCCTCCCGATTGATGCTCTTCAAAAATCCGGCGACCAAGTCTGCGCGATATGTGGTCGAGTGGCGAAGCTTGATGCACGCTTTTGTCAGGACGGACACCCACTCGTGCGGCGATGCTTAAACCAAGAATGCCTGAAAGAATTCCCCGCTCATCATCAACGATGTGATCACTGTGGATGGATTCAGGATGTATTGCCTGGCACGCCCGAAGCTGACGACCTTGAACTTGAGAGTGCGATTCGGGATTTGTCCGACTCCTCGTCGGAGGTCATTGCGGCAGCATTGGAAAAGGTACGAAAGGCAGGCGGCCGCGGAAAAAGAGCGGTTGCCTCAATCATCAATCTGCTACAAGATGCGACGCGCTGCAAACTGTACTCTCGGCAAATGAGGTGGCCCGGCTTCATAGAGCAACA
>JAYVDQ010000599.1:0-2458 GCA_043749325.1 Chloracidobacterium sp.
GCGTTTTTGATAATGAACGAAGAACTGCGGACGAGCGAGGGCGGGAAAGCCCCAAAAATGGATTGGACCGCGAGATAATAATGAGCCAGGAGAAAATACAAAAAAAGGGTCTTTCACTCCGCAAATTTGTGGCTAATCTCAAGATCGAAAACACCAAAGCGAGTAAGAGCGATTCGCTAACGATTGAAATGCGAGCTGCCGGGGGATTTATTGCGAGATTCGATCCCCCGGCACTTGAGAAATAAGAAAGTTTTTATGAGGCGCGTTCATCACATCACCGGTTTTATTTGTCTGATAGGCTTGGCTTTATCAGCACGCGGGCAAGTTGTGATTGATATCGCCAAGGTCGATAAAGCACGAATCTTGTCTGCGGCGGACAGGTATTTGAAGGAATCTCCGTTAACCGTTACGGCTTCGACTTCTCCGCGAAGCGCGGGTGGCAAGCATGATTTCTTTTCCGAGGGCGACTATTGGTGGCCCGATCCGCAAAACGCGAGCGGGCCGTATATTCAGCGGGACGGCATGACGAACCCGGACAATTTTGTCGATCATCGCCGATATTTGATGCGGCTGAGCGTTCAGGTTCCGGCTCTTGTTGCGGCCTGGCAGTTGACGGGGAAGTCGAGCTACGCGGCAAAGGCGCGCGAACATCTGCGGGCGTGGTTTCTCGACCCGGAAACTCGGATGAACCCAAATTTGCAATACTCGCAGGCGATCAAGGGGCGGTTCACCGGTCGCGGGATCGGGATCATCGACACGATCCACCTTGTAGAGGTGGCGAGGGCTATTGAGGTTCTGGAAAACTCCAAAGGAATGCCGTCTGATGAATCGGTTGGTGTGAATAAATGGTTTTCCGAGTATTTGCAATGGATGACGACGCATCAATATGGTATCGACGAGCGTGACGCTAAGAATAATCACGGCACATGCTGGGTGTTGCAGGTAGCGGCGTTTGCGCATCTGACGCGCAATAACGAGTTGCTGGGGTATTGCCGGACACGGTTCAAAACAGTGCTTGTGCCCGGTCAGATCGAAAAGGACGGCAGCTTTCCGCAGGAATTGCGGCGAACAAAGCCTTATGGTTATTCGCTTTTTAATCTTGAGGCTTTCTCAACGATAGCTCAGATATTGTCTACGCCGAAGGATAATTTGTGGACATTTCAGACTGAGGATGGCCGTGGCTTGGTAGCCGCGATGAGATATATGATGCCCTATATCAGAGACAAAAAGAGTTTCCCCAAACCGCCTGATGTGATGTACGACAAGGAATGGCCGATGCGTCAGAGCAGCTTGCTATTTGCAGGTCTGGCGTTTGGCAGGCAAGACTACGTCGAATTGTGGCAAAAACTACCCGCGGATTCTGCAGTTGATGAAGTAATTCGTAACTTCTTTATACGTCAGCCCTTGCTTTGGGTAAAATCAAATGGAAGTAAATCCAAAGCTGACTGAAATGGAGCGTATAAGAACATCTATGAATCTAAAAACGATTACCACATTTATTATAATGGCGGCGCTGACCTTAACGGCGACAACGTTTGCAGACTCGCAAACCAAAGGCCAAGTTTTGACCGGACAGGGAGCGATGGGTGACTGGAGCACCGATGCACCTGGCGTGCGTAGGCGTATAACCGCGGCCGATCTGCCAAAACCATTCGAATCGCCGTCCGTCCAGAACGGTCCGAAACTCGTAAAACGTCCTGACGGCGCGATGCCTATCGTTCCTAAGGGTTTTAAGGTCGAGGAATTTGCGTGGGGCTTTAAGAATCCGAGGCTCATCCGCACCGCCCCAAACGGCGATCTTTTTGTCGCGGAAAGCGAGGCAAACCTGATCAGGGTGTTTCGCCAAGGCAAAAATGGCGATAAGCCGGAGGTGAATGAGATCTATTCGAGTGATCTCAAACAGCCGTTTGGGATCGCATTTTATCCGTTGGGGCCAAATCCGCAATACATCTACGTCGGCAATACCGAATCCATCGTCCGCTTTCCATACAAGAATGGAGACATCAAAGCGAGCGGAAAACCGGAGGTTGTGGTGACCGACATTCCAAGCGGTGCCCGATTGACCGGCGGCGGGCATTGGACACGCGATATTGCATTTACACGAGATGGCAAGAAGATGTTGGTTTCTGTCGGATCTCGTTCAAACGTCAACGAAAATCCTGCCCTGAGCGAAACGGATCGCGCCGATGTGCTTGAATTCAACCCGGACGGCACTGGCCGACGGGTTTATGCGTCAGGCATCCGCAACGCGGTCGGCATTGCCATTCATCCGCAAACGGGTGAGCTTTGGGGTTCGGTCAACGAGCGGGACGGGCTTGGCGACGATCTTGTGCCGGATTATATTACGCGGATCAAGGAAGGTGGTTTTTATGGCTGGCCGTGGTATTACATTGGCTAAATTCAGGATCCGCGACATGCCGGAAAATTCCCTGAGCTGCGTGACAAAGTGATCGTACCC
>JAYVDQ010000600.1:0-3491 GCA_043749325.1 Chloracidobacterium sp.
GGAATAAGGACGATTTATCCTCTTAATTTTGTGCCTTTTGTAAAAGAGGAGGCAATCGACCTTCTACAAGAGAAATTCGACTGGATATCCCTTGGCGGAAAACATTATGAGTCGAGGTACACGATGTTTATTCAATCGTATTACATATACGAGAAGTTCGGGATAGACTACCGGCGGGCTGGGCTGGCGACGCAAATCTGCACAGGAGAGATCTCTCGAGATGATGCTCTTGAGCACTTGAAAAGCAAACCTTATGATTCATCCAAAATAGAAGCCGAAATACAGTATATTTCAAAAAAACTGGGTATATCGAGGGAAGAATTTGAAAGAATCATAAATTTGCCGGTCAAATGGTACTGGGATTATCCAAATGATGACAAGAAACTAGGTTTCATCTATGATGCTTATCGAACACTCTTCAAAAAGGAAAAGTTAGGTTCGTTTTGATGTGAGCCACCGAATTAACACGGATGAACACAGATTTATTTAAGCTGATTCTATTGGTAACCTTACTTTTCTCCTTGTTTTCAATGCTTGTTTTGGCTCAGCCGAAACTTGTCCCGAATAAGATCACATTAAAAACAGGCAGATCTTTTAACCTAAATCTGTCGTCCGAATTCGAGATCATGCCGGCTGTCGAAGGGTTGAAAAGGGTGCGTTTTTTTGCGAAGGCACCGGACGGCCGCATCTTCGTCACCGATATGTATAATCTGACCGACAACAAACTCGGCAAGATATACATTCTCGACGGCTGGGACGCTCAGGATGGCAAGTTTTCAAAGGTCATCCCGTACATGACCAATCTTAAAAATCCAAACAGCGTCCAGTTTTACCGTGATCCGCAAGGGCAGGATTGGCTGTATCTCGCGGAGACCGACAAGCTGACGCGTCGAAAATTTAAGCTTGGCGAAACCAGGCCGAGCGATATGACCCCGCAGACGCTCGCGACATTTCCCGATTACGGCCTGAGTTACAAATACGGCGGCTGGCACCTGACACGCACCATCGCGTTTGCGCCGAACGGCAAGCTCTATATCTCGGTCGGATCGAGCTGCAACGCCTGCATCGAGAAAGAAAAGGTCCGGGCCAGCGTGATCGAAATGAACCCGGACGGCAGCGGCCAACGCGAATTTGCCAGGGGGCTGCGTAACGCCGTAGGACTGAAATGGATCGGCAATTTTCTCTGGGCGACGGGCCAGGGGGCCGACCATCTGGGACTGCAAAAGCCGGATGAGACATTTTATGCGTTCAAGGACGGGACCGATTACGGCTGGCCGTATTGCTACTCGGCATCGGGAAAAATCATGGCCGATTCAGCGTATCCCCGTCAAGAAGCATGCAGGAATGTCCCAGCTCCATATGCCTTTTTCCCCGCCCATGCCTCGGCTCTCGGGTTTGACTATTTTGACGATGCCGACTCGCCGGACACGATCAAAAATTCTTTTCTCGTTGCACTCCACGGCTCAACAAATAAGGCGATCGGTCACGGCTATAAGATCGTCATCATGCGTAAGGGCGAACCGCTCCGGGATCTCATTACCGGATTTTTACAAGGCGGCAACGTCATGGGCCGGCCATGCGACATCATGAAGCTGGACGCGAATTCTTTCCTTTTCACCGATGACAATCAGGGCATCGTTTACCTGGTGCGAAAAAAAGGCACGACCCCGCAGATTGCGGAAAATCTACCTCTCGCAACCCGGGATCAAGTCTATGAGCCCGATTCTAGACCCGCAGCGTCGGAACCAAAAACTTGTCTTTCGGTTGTTATCTTTTTGACTGGTGCGATCCTGCGTGGAGTGATATAACCTAGCTTTTGTAACGAAGTATGTTACAATAACCGTTCGTTGGAAGGCCGCTTATGAATATTGGAATTACAGTTTATCCAACATACGGCGGCAGCGGCATCGTCGGCTCGGAGTTGGGCCGCGACCTCGCCGAACGCGGTCACAACGTCCATTTTATTTCATCATTTTTGCCGACGCGTCTGACCGAGCTGAGCGAACGGATCCATTTTCACGAGGTGGAAATGATGTCGTACCCGCTCTTCGAGCATCAGCCGTACGACCTTGCACTCGCGACCAAAATGGCGACCGTCGCCCGAGCCGAAAAGCTCGACCTCTTTCACGTTCACTACGCGATCCCGCATTCGATCAGCGCGATCCTGGCCCGCGAATCAATCAAGCAAAAACGTTATGTGCCCGTGATCACAACGCTTCACGGCACGGATATTACACTGGTCGGGGCCGACCGCTCGTATCTGCCGATCACGCGATACGGCCTGCAGCAATCGGATGGGGTAACTGCCGTGTCGAATTTTTTGAAGCAGGCGACGATCGAGACATTCGATTTTGACGAGATCGAGGTGATCCCAAATTTCATTTGCCCGACGCATTACAAACGCCTGCCGGATTCGCCTTTGAGGGCTGAGCTGGCTCCGAATGGCGAACGTCTGCTCGTCCACGTTTCAAATTTCCGGCCGGTAAAACGTCCCGCAGATTGCATCGAGATCCTCGTCAAGGTCCGCGAGAGCGGCGAAAATGCCCGGCTCGTGATGGTCGGCGACGGCCCGGAACGCGCCGCCGTAAATTACCACGCTGAGCAGCTGGGCATGAACGGCAATGTCATCTTTGTCGGCAAACAGGCAAATATTGCCGAATACCTGGGTGTTGCGGACGTGTTTTTGCTGCCTTCGGAGCTGGAATCGTTCGGCCTCGCGGCGTTGGAGGCGCAGGCGTGTGAGGTGCCGGTCATCGCGACGCGGATCGGCGGTGTTCCCGAGGTCGTCAATGACGGCGAGAGCGGCTTTTTGAGTGATGTCGGCGATGTTGCGAAAATGAGCGCGGACACGCTTCGCCTGCTCGGCGACGAAGAGTTACGGCGTAGCTTCGGCGAAAGGGGCCGCGAGCTAGCCGTCCAGCGATATTCGACCGGCCAGATCATCCCGCAATACATCGCTTTTTACGAAAAGATCGTCAAAAAAGCAAAAGCCGCCACTGCGTGAAGTGAAAATTAGGCGCAAATTTGCTCAAATCCTAGCGGCTCTTTTGCGGAACATTGCCTTTGGAGGAATTTATGTTGCATCAAGCTAAACTTTTTGTGTCCTCGTCGGTCCTTCTGGTCTCAATGATCTCGTTTGGCCAAGCCCAGGAGATGTCTCAACACAAACATGGCGCCGGCGAGAAGCTTGGGAAAGTGCATTTCGCCATTTCCTGTAGCGCCGCAGAGCAAACGGAGTTCGACCGCGCGGTGGCGATGCTTCATTCGTTCTGGTACGAAAAGGCAGGTGAAACCTTTGCAGAGATCGCCACGAGAGAGCCTTCTTGCGCAATGGCATACTGGGGCATGGCTATGACTCTCTACCACCCTCTTTGGGAAAAACCAAACGCAGAGGTTTTGAAGAATGGCTGGGAAGCGCTTGAAAAAGCCAGATCCCTTAACGCCGAAACCGACCGGGAAAGAGACTATATCGATGCCATCGAAACCTTCTA
>JAYVDQ010000601.1:0-2708 GCA_043749325.1 Chloracidobacterium sp.
CATTAAAAGGGTGGGTTCTCAATAATTCAAGCGGGGTTTTGATAGACGTTGAGGGTAAAGCTCAATCAATCGAAAAATTCATCTCAGACTTGAAATTAAAACCACCGCCGCTTTCTGTCATTGAAACAGTCGAATCGAAGATAGTTCTATCGCCCGCCTACTACAAAGATTTCCGCATCGTCGAAAGCAACGGAAACGGTTCCGGCTCCATCCCGGTTTCAGCGGACATCGCTACGTGCCGGGATTGCGTGACCGAACTATTCGACCCGTCAAACCGTCGATACCGTTATCCATTTATCAATTGTACAAACTGTGGACCGCGGTTCACTATAGTAGAAATCGTTCCCTATGACCGCGAAAATACCACAATGCGCGCGTTTGAGATGTGCCTTGATTGCCGGGTCGAATACGAAGATCCACGCGATCGAAGATTTCACGCCGAGCCGACGTGCTGCCTCAACTGCGGGCCGCGGTTATCCCTGTCGGGTTCACCTCTCGTGGTAAGAAATTTCGACATCATTAGTAAAAGCCGCCAGCTTCTGGAAAATGGCAAAATTCTCGCCATCAAAGGCATCGGTGGTTTTCATCTGGCTTGCGACGCTTTGAATCAAGAGGCCGTCGAAACTCTGAGGCAACGAAAGTATCGCGAGGATAAACCATTTGCGCTGATGGCTGATTCGATTGAGGTTATTGAAAGATATTGCGTCGTTTCCGATACAGAAAGAGAAGTCCTTTTGTCACCGGAGAGACCAATCGTTCTGCTCGAAAAACGGTCAGACGCGCAGATCCCGAATGCAGTCGCACCAAAAATGACCACGCTAGGTGTTATGCTGCCATACACACCGCTTCATTATTTGCTTTTGGATGGTCTCGAACGGCCCCTGGTGATGACAAGCGGCAATATTTCGAACGAGCCAATTTGTTACAGAGATGCGGAAGCAAGCGAGCGTTTACATCATATTGCGGATTACTATTTAACTCATGATCGCAGTATACATATAAGGACGGACGATTCGATTGTCAGAGTTCAAAAATCCGCAATCCGCAATCCGCAATCCGCAATCATATTGCGTCGTTCTCGTGGCTATGCCCCGGTTCCTCTAAGGACCTCATTCAAATTTGCGAAACAGATTCTCGCGTGTGGAGCTGAGTTAAAAAACACTTTTTGCCTCGCAAAAGATAATTATGCTTTCGTGAGCCATCATATCGGCGATCTCGAAAACCTCGAAACGTTGACATCTTTTACGACGGGCATTGAGCATTACAAAAACGTTTTCAATCTAGATCCGGAAATTATCGCCTACGATCTGCACCCCGAATATCTCTCGACGAAATACGCGCATTCCTGCGAAGGTGCCGAAACAAAGATCGGCATCCAACATCATCATGCCCATATAGCAAGCTGCTTGGCTGACAATGGCGTTGAGGGCGAGGTTATCGGAGTTGCGATGGATGGGCTTGGCTTCGGAACGGACGGGAAATTGTGGGGCGGCGAGTTTTTTGTTGCCGATCTCACGGAAGTCGAGCGAATCGCCCATCTCGATTACATCCCGTTGCCCGGAGGAGTGAAAGCCATCCGTGAGCCTTGGCGTCTCGCCGCAGTTTATCTTCAAAGGGCTTTTGGCGATGCATTTTTAGATCTCAACATTCCGTTCGTGAATGAAATGGACAGAGATAAATGGCAGACGCTCGCCTCAATGGTCGCAAGCAGGACAAACAGCCCCGAAACATCGAGCATGGGCCGACTCTTTGATGCTGTATCGGCATTGCTCGGCGTTCGAGGCATTGTGAATTACGAAGGCCAGGCCGCGATTGAGCTTGAGGCGATCGCTGATAAGAATGTCTCCGAAAGTTATCAATTTGAGCTTGCGGACAATGGTATTATCGAAACTGAGCCGTTGATTGAACGAGTGGTTGAGGATCTGCTACACGGACGATCAACGGGCGAGGTGTCGGCCCGGTTTCATATTTCGGTCGCGGATTTGATAGTGCGAATGGCCACAAGTATTCGTGAAGGAAGAAATCTAAATCGCGTTGCACTGTCTGGTGGCGTTTTTCAGAATATGTATTTGCTTGAAAGCACATGCAAAATGTTGAGAGCACGTGATTTTGAGGTTTTAACACACGGCCGTGTGCCTGCAAATGATGGCGGCATTTCGTTCGGACAGGCGGCAATCGCAAACGCCAGAATGCAAATGGGGAGTATCTAATCTATGTGCCTTGCAATACCGGGAAAGATCGTCGAGATCGTCGATGCCGAAAATCATCTTGCAAAAGTCGAAATCGGAGGTGTTCGGCGTACTGTCAATATCGGGATGCTCGATAATGTTTGCCTTGGTGACTATGTGCTGGTTCACGTCGGGTTTGCAATGAGCAAGGTAGATGAAAAAGAGGCCGAAGAAACATTGAGAATGCTGCGAGAGTTGGGGTCTTTTCAAGAAGAATTTGAGCAGTTTCAAACAGCGATAGATTGACGACTATGACGAAAGCAATCAAAGATTTCTCAGAATCATTCTATCCTTTCCTGCACGAGGGAAACGAAAAACCATATGCCCTGATGGAATCATTACGTTTTTCGTTAATGGAAAAGGCCCGCGAAAGTGTCGAGGTAAAGCAACAGTTTTTCGAAACGAATAAGGATGAAATATTGGCCGCATCGCTGGCGATCGCAAAGGCTTTTCATCGCGGGCGAAAGCTGCTTGTTTGCG
>JAYVDQ010000602.1:0-5643 GCA_043749325.1 Chloracidobacterium sp.
TTGCCGCCGACAGTCAGGGAAATGCGTATGTTACAGGTTCAACAGATTCAACGGAACTCTCGGCGATGCCGGGGAGCAATGCATTCGTAGCAAAATTTAACGCCACCGGAAATGAACGCACTTACCTCTCGATCTTAGGAGGCGACGGTGATGACGTCGGATTTGGTATTGGCGTCGGTCAAGACGGGACCGCATATGTCGCTGGCTCAACAGACTCGGCCAATTTTACGACTGCTAATGCCCTACAACCGAAGATCGGTGGATCGCAGGATGCGTTCATTGCGAAGCTGGATCCTGCGGGTTCCGCGCTAGTTTATTCGACCTTCCTGGGAGGCAGCGGTAGCGACGCAGGTTTCGACATTGCGATTGATAGTGGAGGCAACGCCTATGTGGTCGGTTCAACCGTTTCGCCCGAGCTATCCACTTTGAACGGCACGAACGTTTTTGTCACTAAGCTAAACGCAACTGGCAGCGAACGGTCGTATTTGGCTATCCTCGGCGGCAGCGGAGACGATGTGGGGTTCAGCATTGCTTTAGATGGCGCTAATAACGCTTATATTACGGGTTCTTCCAGCTCAACTAACTTTACAACCGCGAATCCACTTCAAGAGAGCTTGGGCGGATCACAAGATGCGTTTGTCGCAAAGCTTAATTCAACCGGTTCGTCACTCATTTACTCCACGTTTCTCGGCGGTGGAAGTAACGACGCTGGTTTCGGCATCGCCGTAGATAGTCGAGGTACGGCATATGTGACAGGGTTTACTAGTTCAGATAATTTTGTAAGTTTAAATGCTCAACAAGTTTCCAATGGTGGAAGCGGCGATGCGTTCATCGCAAAAATCATCGACTCATCTCAGACGGCAACTGTAAGCGGTAGAGTGTTGGCCCCGGACGGTCGCGGCCTGAGGAACGCTACGGTGTTAATGACCGATTCGAATGGGGTCAGTCGAAGTGCGACTACCAGCTCGTTTGGCTTTTTCTCCTTCTCGGATGTTGAGGTTGGTGGAACATATGTGTTCAGGGTATCATCTCGGCTCTATCGTTTTAACCCTGTGACGGTTCAGGTAAATAGTGGCCTAACGCTTCCGGATTTTGTGGGACTTGAGTAACGCCGGAATTAATTTGCAGGAAAAATAATTGGCTGGGTCAACAAAGCCGCTTGGAACATTTTACCGGCGGCTTTTTTTTGGTTGAGCAATTAGTTTATCCTTTCTGACGGAAACACCGGCCGGATTGCGTCGGGGTTGTCCGGCGATGTGTGGCGGTGGCTGATCTTCCAGTCTTTACCGACCAGTTTAAAGATGAGTGTCATTCGGCCTGAGGCGTTTTCCAGTTTGCCGTCATTTTCCTGAGACTGTTTCCACTTACATGTCACGTAAGCGGCTGTTCTGCCCAACATCTCTATACGCAGGCCTGTGATCTCGAGCGAGACATTTTTGAGCTTGGCATATATTCTTTCGTTGTTATTTTTGACGGTCTCCCAGCCGATGGTTGCCGAGCCATTGTTATTAAAGATCAGCAGGCGGTCGCTCTTCTCGTAAGAGCTCATTACCTTATCAACATCGACCTGTTTGATGCCTTCTAGAAGGCGGTCGAATGCATCGTGGACCCCCTTTGCCGGGTCAACCTTGCCGGCTGCGGCTTTCTGGCCGAAACCGGCGACAGCGGAGATCAGAACAAAAACACAGACAATTGCTAGCTTTTTCATATAAATAAAACCTCTACGGAAATCTTAGACCGTGAGGGCGCGAAAATCAAAAAAGGGCGGGAGCTACTATTTCTTGATCTTTGCGAGTGTTTGGATCAAAAGCTCGGGTTCGGCCCGTTTTTTGTAATCCGGCTCGATATACGCGAAGACGATCTTGCCTTTTTTATCGACAATATAGGTGGCCGAGATCGGCAGCTCGGCCTTTTCGGTCTGGTTGTATTTTGCGAGATCAAGGCCGCCCTTCTTGTACCGCTCGTTTGTTGCATCGGGCATTTGATAGACGATGCCGAACTTTCGCGCGACGGTTAGATTGGGATCGCTGAGAACGGTGAATTCGAGTTCGTTCTTTTTAGCGATGGCCATTGAGCGGTCGGCGGGTTCGACTGAGATGGCGACGAGATTGCCACCGGCTTGCTTTATCTGCGGCAGATTTTGCTGTAGCTGGTGCAGATATTTGTTACAAAACGGACACCACGCTCCGCGGTAGAAAACTATAACCAGATTGCCTTGTTTAAGCAGATCTTTGCTGCTGATTGATTTACCGAGCGAATCGCTGAGCGTGAACGCGGGCATTTTGGCACCGACATTCAGAGCGGTTTTGGCGGCATCCTCGACAGAGACAAATTTCATCGCGGCGTCTGCTCCCGCCATTTTTTCCTGAGCCAGTGCGAGCGAGTTGAACATTGTGACAGCCATTACGGCCAGGTAGAAAACTTTTTGCATTATTCCTCCGAGTGGTTTTGAATCGGTCTATAGATGTAATACCGGTTTGCTCTCATTCTATTCCGATTATTCGCTACGAGCATTCGTGCCTATACGATTTCGTGACGAAAACGTGGATGCCGCACGATTTGGTGGTCTTTCGGAAAAACCGATGTTTCGGAAATACTCAACAAAATAGCCAATGCGGGTCATAATCCGCGCGACATTCGCCAGCGGTATGATTATTGCTGTTGAGATTCGCATAAGTTGAGATCTTACGTTTCAACGGCTCTTCCCAGAACCAAAAAATCAGATCGGGAGGGAAATCTTATGCGTAATACCGCTAAGTTTTTGTGGTTAGCCGTTTTTGTAATGACATTTGTCATGGGCAGCGTCGTTTTTGTTTTTGGTGCGAAAAGCTCGGCTCAGACGCTGAATTTGCCCGATGCAGGGATTAATACCACGGATGACGACGCTGACGTGCCGGACACAACCTCGCGCGTCGCGCGTATCAGTTATATACGCGGCGATGTTCAGATACGCCGCATTGGGAGTACGGATTGGGAAAAGGCCACGTTGAATCTGCCGATCGTCGAGGGTGACGAACTGGCGACCAGCGGAGGCGCGCGTCTCGAGATACAATTCAACAATTTCAGCCACTTTCGTCTCGACGAGAATGCATCGCTGAAGATCGCGGTTCTCCGGACTGAGGGCATCGCGGTCAGCTTGTTGCTCGGAACGATGAGCTTACGGGTGACCGATCTTGGAAAGTCAGCCGGCTATATCGAGGTCGATGCTCCGAAAACGACGGTCGCTCTGCAAAAGGCCGGGACGTACCGGATCGACGCCGGAAAGGCGGGCGATGCGGATATCCGGCTGAGTGTTACCAATGGCGGAGAGGCTCGTGTGTATTCGGATACCGCCGGATTTACGTTGAAGAGCGGTCGCGGCGCACGCGTTTTTGTCGACGGCTCCAACGCCGGTGAATGGGAAACGGCGGACGCGGCGCGAAACTCGGATGAATTCGACGGTTGGGCGTCCGACCGCGACGTGACAATCGCAAAACGAATCAGGGACGCTTATTACGACAAGTATTACGATCAGGACATTTATGGTGCCGACGACCTCGACGCTTACGGCGAGTGGGTCCACACCAGCAAATACGGTTATGTCTGGCGGCCGTACAAAAATTCGATCGGCGTATATGCCGATTGGTCGCCGTACCGCTACGGGCATTGGCGATGGGTCCCGCCTTACGGCTGGACGTGGGTCAATGACGAACCCTGGGGCTGGGCTACCTATCATCACGGGCGTTGGGTTTACGATAATGGATACTGGGCCTGGACGCCTTATGGATATTATAGGCCATCGCATAGCTGGTGGTTCCCGGCCCTGGTCGTGATCAATGTTATTAACGACAATGTCTGCTGGTACCCATTGCAGTATCATCACCGGTACACAACTTACAATCATTATCACGACCGAGATCGAGCCCGCGATCATGTCGGTATAAGGCCGGCACCAACCGCAACACCGGGCCGCCCGCCCGGTATAAGGCCAACGCGCACACCCGGTGGAATCGAAAGAGACCCTGGCACGACTGGTCGGGGAGGTCGATTGGATGGAGGCGATCCTTCGTCGGACCGTGTGCCGTCGAACGGTGTCGTGGCGGTAGAATCTAAGAATTTTGGTACGGGTACCCACGGCAATCGGACTGCTCCTCCGACGATCGCCGGTGAGATTCTTTCCAAGGTTCCCTCAAAGGCCCAGGATCTGCCGGATTACGGACAGGTCAACCGCAGGATAACCCGCGAGATCGCCACGGACCGGCCGAAAGGTGACGATATTGCGAGGCAAACAAAGGTTGGTGCTGCCAGCCGAAAACCGGACGCACCGCTCGACCGCGAGCTTCACGATACTCGTATGTTTGGAGGCCGACCACCCGCAAAAGTCAATAATGACGCTGACAGCGTCAAGCCCGACGAGAGCGGGCCGCGTGAGCCCCGAAGGATTGGTGCGGTAGATCGTTCGTCTGTGAAACCCACTGATGACGGAGAAAAAGGTAAAAACGAGAGGCGATCTGGGCCGCCGGAGCGAGAGGCTAAACCTAAAAGCGATCCGTCAAACGTACCGCCAACCGGCTATCAACCAGCTCCGCGCGAGTTCAGGCCGCCCAGACAAACGCCTCCAACAGAGCGGCCGCCAAGATATGATTCGGAGCCTAAGGAGGTAAGAGAACCGAAAGAAGGCCCACCGGTGAGACAGCCGAGAGATGAGCCTCCGCAGCGGGAAGAGAAGCCGCGAAGCGATGCGCCGCCAACAAGACAACCGCCACGCTTTGAACCGCCGCAGCGTGAAGTGAAACCGCCTAGCGAATCGCCAAAATCGGCGCCGAAAAGCGATGCTCCAAAGCCACAACCGAAGAGCGATCCGCCGCCAAAGGTTGACCGTCCGGAGCAAAAAAACCGGAAGGACAGCGATAACGAGATGAAGGTCATGGACCACTAAGCTCGCTGGATTATCAAAGCCCCAAGATCCGTTGGAATATTCCAGCGGATCTTTTTATATTAACCCGGCAGAAAGATCGACCGGTCGACCGCGGCCGGATCGCCGACGACGGCAAACCTGATATTTCGTATATATTTCTTTGCGACAGCCTGGACATCCTGCGGTTTGACCTCGCGGATATGATTCAAAAACTCGAACGAGTTTCGCCAGCCTCCGCCGATCAGCTCGTACTCCGCAAGGCTGCGGGCCTGAGCGGCGTTGGTTTCCTGGCCGAGATAGTAGGTGGTCAAATATTGTCCTGCCATGCCGGAGATCTCCGCGCTCGTGATCGGGACATCCTGTAGACGTTTTACCTCGCCGAGCATTACCGCGACCGCCTGATTTGCATCCACCGCCGAGACGTAGATGTTGCCGGTATTTGCGGCGTTATTGTTCATCTCAGCGTTTGGTGCGTAGGACAACTGCCGTGCAACGCGGACCTCCTCGAAAACACGCTGCTGCAGGACGGTCGTTGCAACCCGCATTGCGTAGAAATCGGGCGAGCTGAGTGAAGGTGCACTAAATACGCCCTCAACGTAGTTTGTCGGGAGCGTTCGTTTTGCCACGTCGAGCGTCGGTTTCGAAAAATCGAGCGGCGGCAGCGGTTTTGCCTGATAGTTTCCTTTCGGCAATTTGCCGAACGAGCCGGCGACCAATGTCTTTAACTGTGCGGCGTCAATATCACC
>JAYVDQ010000603.1:0-3487 GCA_043749325.1 Chloracidobacterium sp.
GCTTAAGACGATCTTTGGTTTGATAAAAGAGCCGTTCGTGCGTTCGAAGTCTCGGGAACACGAATCTGTAGCGGAGTTTTTCTCGCGGCGGATTGGCCCGGAGTTTCTGGATAAGGCGATCGACCCTTTCGTATCGGGCGTTTACGCGGGCGACCCAAAAAATCTGAGTATGCGTTCCGCGTTTCCGAAGCTTTATGAGATGGAACGCGATTACGGCAGTTTGATAATGGCCACTATTCGCCGAAAGACGGAAAAGGCTGACCCGAACTTTCCACGAACTTTCTCGTTTCGCGGTGGCCTAAAGGCTCTGATAACGGCACTCGCAAATGAGATCGGAGGCGGCGTCATACTTTCGACTCCAGTGAGCAAGATCGACGAAGCGGACGGCGACAAGTTTCATGTTAATGGCCGGGAATTCGACTCGATCGTTATTTCGACGCCCGCCTACATCGCGGCCGATCTGATCGGAAGCCGCGATGAGGATCTGGCCAACCTATTGAGCGAAGTACATTATCCGCAGATCGCCGTTGTCGTTTTGGGCTTCAAATCCGAACAGATCAGGACGAAGCTCGACGGTTTCGGTTTTCTGATCGCAAGTAAAGAGAATCGTCCAATACTTGGCACACTCTATCATTCTGCCGTATTTCCCGAACGCTCACCGGATGGCTATCAGATGTTAGTGACGTTTATCGGCGGCGTCCGTTCCGGCGACACGCTTGACGCGAAGTCAGACGATGAATTAGTAGCGGTGGTACTAGGGGAGCTTCGCGACATTTTGGGGGTACGCGGCGATCCCGATCTCGTTCACATCAAGCGGTGGAAAAAAGCGATCCCGCAATACCGAGTCGGCTACGAAGAAGTGACGAAAGCCTGCGGCGATTTTGAAAAAAATAATCGTGGGATGTATTTTTGCAGTAACTTTTATCGCGGCATCTCGATGAGCGACTGCGTAAAAAATGCGTTCGAGACTGCGAACAGTATTGAAAAACATTTGAATTGAAGAAATGAGCAATTTTAACTTACCCGACTTTCCGGTTTCGGGTCTTCGCCGATTGCGTAAGACTCCCGCGTTGCGCGATATGTTTCGCGAAACGACTGTCAGCAAAGCCGATCTGATATATCCGCTTTTCATCGTTGAGGGCGAGAATGTGAAGAAAGAGATCTCGTCGATGCCCGGACAATTTCAACTCTCGATCGACAATGTAATTCGCGAATGTGATGAGCTTGAGACGCTTGGCATCAAGAGTGTGCTGCTTTTCGGCATTCCACTCGAAAAGGACGAGGTCGGATCGAGTGCATATGACGACGACGGCATAATTCAGAAAGCCACCCGCGAGATCAAAAAGAATTTTCCAGAAATGCTTGTCATCACCGATGTATGCCTTTGTGAATACTCCTCGCACGGCCACTGCGGCGTGGTTGAGGACGGTTATGTTCAGAACGACGCCACGCTCGAACTGCTCGCTCGCGAAGCCGTATTGCACGCTCAGGCAGGTGCCGATATTATCGCGCCTAGCGATATGATGGATGGCCGGGTGGCGGCGATCAGAAAAGCCCTGGACGATTCCGGATTTGCCGAAACTCCGATCATGGCTTACTCGGCAAAGTTTTCGTCCGCGTTTTATGGCCCGTTTCGCGAGGCGGCTGAATCTGCTCCGCAGTTTGGCGACCGTAAAACTTATCAGATGGATTTCGGCAATGGCCACGAAGCGATGCGTGAGATAGCTCTCGACATCCAGGAAGGAGCCGACATCGTAATGGTCAAACCGGCACTTTCGTACCTCGACCTGATCCGACGTACAAAAGATACTTTTAACATGCCGATTGCCGCGTACAACGTCAGCGGCGAATACTCAATGGTTAAAGCCGCCGCATCAAACGGCTGGCTCGACGGCGAAAAAGTAATGATGGAGATCCTAACGGCGATAAAACGAGCCGGAGCCGACGTCATAATCACCTATTTTGCAAAGGACGCCGCCCGAATACTGTAATTTTCTAACCATGAACACCTCAAAAAGTAGCCAACTATTTGCCGAAGCGCAAAAGCACATGCCGGGAGGCGTGAATTCGCCAGTTCGGGCGTTCAGATCCGTCGGACGCGACCCGCTTTATATTGAGAGAGCCAAAGGTTCAAAGATATATGATGTCGACGGTAACGAGTTCATCGATTACATCGGCTCCTGGGGGCCGATGATCCTCGGTCACGCGAATGAGCGTGTGATCAGTGCTATCAAGGACGCGGCGAACAAAAGCACCAGCTTTGGCGCAAGCTCCGAAAAGGAGATCACGCTCGCCAAGCTTGTCAAAAAATTTGTCCCTTCGGTCGAGATCGTCCGCATGGTCAACTCCGGAACCGAGGCGACGATGAGCGCTATGCGGCTTGCACGCGGTTTTACGGGCCGCGAAAAGATCATAAAATTCGAAGGCTGTTACCACGGCCACGGCGACTCGTTCCTTAGCAAAGCGGGCTCCGGCGTTGCGACGCTCAGCCTGCCGGATAGTCCCGGCGTCACCAAATCTACCGCAAGGGACACTTTAAACGCGAAATATAACAATATTGCGTCCGTCCGAGAGCTAGTCGATCAAAACCAGGGCGAGGTCGCCGCCGTTTTTATCGAACCTGTCGCAGGCAACATGGGCTGCGTCATGGCGGACAAAGAATTCCTGACAGAATTACGCGAGATATGTACCGCTGACGGCATTTTACTGATTTTTGACGAGGTAATGAGCGGTTTTCGCGTCGCTCGCGGCGGAGCGCAGGAACTCTACGGCATTAATTCGGACCTTACGACCTTTGGCAAGATCATTGGCGGCGGCTTGCCGGTCGGTGCATATGGCGGCCGACGCGACATCATGAGCTTGATTGCACCATCAGGGCCGGTCTATCAGGCCGGAACGCTATCGGGGAATCCGCTCGCGATGACCGCCGGTATTGAAACGCTGAGTATAATCGACGAAGATCCTGATTTTTACGGCAGGCTAGAGGAGGCAAGCAGTTATTTGGAGCGCGGCATCGGGGCCAGTTTTGGAAAATCGAATCTGAATTATACCTTTAATCGATGCGGCTCCATGTTTACGCTATTTTTCACCGATAAGGCGGTGACGGATTTCGATTCGGCAAAAACTTCCGATACAGCCAAATTTGCCACCTATTTCAAAACGATGCTCGAAGAAGGAATTTATCTGCCTCCGTCTCAATTCGAGGCTTGTTTTATTTCGGCTGCCCACGCCCGGACAGACTTAGATAGAACTATTGAAGCTTTTACAAACGCCTCTATGGGATAGATTCGGAAGTATAACAGTTTCAGGAGTAATTCGCCCAACACTGGGGAAAAGACCGGTCCATTTTTGGTGATAAGTAGACAAAAAAGAAAAAAGTCGCCATGAGGATGACTCTAAAACCCCCGGTTTTATTGATGATAATGGCGGAGCCGACGGGACTCGAACCCGCGACCTCCAACGTGACAGGGCCGTAATCGACTTGTTA
>JAYVDQ010000604.1:0-8483 GCA_043749325.1 Chloracidobacterium sp.
AAAGGAATGGTTTCGCAAAAATATTACAGTTCAAAGCGTACCGGTCTCAAACCTTAAAGCAGGAGAAAATTATGAAAAACACAAGCAGATTGTTCACAGCGTTACTTTCGGGTGCGCTAGTTCTAAACATCGCCTTTTCACCGTCAGTTCACGTCGATGCGGCGGGCTCGTGGTCGCCTGCCGGTTCGATGACTACGGCTCGAATTCACCATACCGCCACTCGGCTTGCAGACGGCCGGGTGCTCGTTACGGGTGGTGACAGCGGCGGCAACGGCTCCTTTGAGACGAGCGCGGAAACCTTCGATCCCGCGACAGGTACATGGTCTCCTACGGGTTCGATGAGCACCCCCCGTGCCCTCCAACAGGCAACTCTTTTGCTAGATGGCCGGGTACTCGTCACAGGCGGTTACAACGGAAGCGAGGTAGCCAGCGCTGAGATATATAATTCCGCGACAGGCACCTGGTCGAGTGCCGGGTTTATGAGCACTGGACGTACCTCGGACGCAGCCACACTACTGGCGGACGGACGGGTGCTGGTGGTCGGCGGCTACAACTCCACGTTTGGATACTTGGCAAGCGCGGATATTTACGATCCGTCGGTGGGCACATGGTCGGCTACTAACTCGATGGGCACTGCCCGAGCCAACCACACAGCCGTGGTTCTGCCGAACGGGCGGGTACTCGTCAGCGGCGGTAGCCCCAACAACAGCAGTCCTCTTGCCACCGCAGAGATTTACGATCCGGCGACTGGTACCTGGTCCCCAACAGCCTCGATGAACACTGCGCGTGCCGACGGGTACAGAGCCACTCTTCTGTTCGACGGCCGGGTGCTTGCAACTGGCGGTTTTGACGTGTCAAGCACTGAAATCTACAATCCGGCAACAGGCACATGGTCGCTCACGGGTTCAATGAGCAATGCCCGTTACTACCACAGGGCCACGCTGATGAGCGACGGTCGGGTGCTCGTCACCGGTGGTTCCACCGGCACCAACGGCAGCTATTTGGCCAGCACGGAGATTTACGATCCAGTGACCGGCACCTGGTCACTCGCGGGCTCGATGAATTCTACTCGTTACGTGCACACAGCCACTCTGTTGTCCAACGGACGGGTGCTCGTCGCCGGAGGTTACATTGGCAGCGCTTTATCCAGCGCTGAGTTGTATGACGGCCCGCCACCAACTCCAACTCCAACTCCAAGCCCGACGCCGACGCCCACACCAACCCCAACGCCGACTCCGACACCGTCCCCAACTCCGACGGCGGGACAAGCTGTGCAAAACCTCATCACGACAATAGGTGGTATGGGACTGCCGAACGGGGTAGCGAACAGTCTCAACGCACCTCTGAAGAATATAGACTTGAACAACCTGTCTTCGGCGTGCGGAAAGCTGGACGCGTTCCTAAATCAGGTGGACGCAAAACAATCAAACGGTCAGCTGACCGCGGCACAGGCCAATCAGTTAAGACAACAAGCGAATGCCATTAAGGTCCAGCTCGGTTGTCCATAGCGTAATGGGCCCGACCACTGGATTCGCAGCATTGCGCATACAGTTCGACCAGAGTGGGGTCAGCTTGACAGTCCCCACACAGCTTTTTATTATCAAGGTTCGTGTGGGGATGTAGCTCAGTTTGGCAGAGCGCTGCGTTCGCAATGCAGAGGCCAGGAGTTCGAACCTCCTCATCTCCACCACATTATCAAAGGCTTTCGCTCGGCGAGGGCCTTTTTTGTTTGTCCAAGGCGAGGATCACAAGCGTCGAGACAAACGCCAATCCGGCGACGATCGTCACGCCGTAAAAGGCATTCGTGTAGTCGCCGCCGGCCTGATCGGCGAGATACCCCGTAATACGTCCGCCGATTGCGGCTCCGGCGACCTCGATCAGCGTGATCGCTCCCAGTATCTTGCCGATCTCACGTTTTCCGAAGAAATCTGCCGACAGCCGCTGCAGCAATACCCATGTTCCACCATAGCCCAGTGCAAAGGGCAGCAGGAACAGCAACGCGTTTCGTGCCGTCAGGTCGAGCAAGACGAGCGACGAGAGAAACATCAGCAAAGCGAAAAACACCATTACGCGCACCGCCCGGATCTTATCGCTTAGAAAACCAGCGAGAAATTTGCCGCCGACGCTGATCGCAAATAGCGCCGATTGCCCAAACGCAGCCGACTCGGCCGAGATGCCGATCTTCGGCGTTTGAACGTAGAGAATAAACTGTTGGAGCGTGACGAATATCGGATAAAAAACAAGAGCGGCACACGCGGCAAAAGCCCAAAACAGCGGCGTTCTAACTGCCTGTACAAACGTCATGCCGTCGGAATCAGTGGCAGCGGCAGCGGCAGTAGCAGTGGCAGTTGCAGTTGTAGGCCCGGACTCTTGGACTGCTCTTGCCGCTGCGACTGGCGACTGTTTCGGTGATTCCCTGACCAAAAAGATGATCGCCGGCAGCAGAACGAGCCAGACTAGCAGGCTTAGGGCGAACATCGCGTTTCGCCAGCCATAATTAGCTATCAGCGGCCCGGCGAGCAGGGAAACGACAGATCCGCCTAGACTCGTGCCTGTAAGCACGATGCCGAGTGCCGTGCCGCGGCCCACGCTGAACCAATTTGAGACGAGCACAACATTTGGAGCAACGCCTACAAAGCCAAGCGAGGCTCCCATCAGAAAACGAGCGAGATAAACGAGTTCGGCGGTGTTTGCCTGCGAATGGAGCACGAGACCGCCGCCTAGCATTATGCATCCGACGAGCATCAGCACTTTTAGGCGGATGCGGGTCAGGAGCCAGCCGCCGAGTAGCGAAAAGACGCCGGACATCAGGAATACGATATTCGCGCCATTGGCGATAAAGGTCTCGGCGTGTGCCGGGTCGATCGCACCGATAGCGACAAACTCCTCGCGGATCGATTTATAAAATGGCGGAAATCCCCCGATCGTCAGGCCGTTGCTTACAATAAGCGCGAGGGTTGAGACGGCGACAATGACCCACCCGTAGCCACGAGAGTTACACTCTCTCATTCTGAGTTTTCTGCGGCAAGGGTTCGACGTTGGACTGAGCCACGGCTTGATCTTTAACTATCTCGGAACTTTTCAGGGCGACGGCCAATTCCCAGAGTTGGTCCAGGGCAATCATTCTGCCTGTCACAGCTTCAGAGGACATATCAACCTTCATCGTCATCTAAACCTCGCAAAAAATCCAGGTCAATAAGATCTTTAGGTCGACCGGAAATTTCCTTCATTTTTATCAGGCCATTTCGCGAAACAATACTGTATTCGCCCTGATTCCATATTACCCTTTTCCGTCCTTCCCATACATCTTTGTAAATGTCAGTCACCAGTATCAGGTCTAGCGTTATCAGCTCTTTAGAATGGCGATCGATTTTTGAAATGCGCCGGATCTTGGTCTTTCCACCGTCAAAATTTAATGGCAGACCCTCGATGTCAAACCCTTTTTCCCTAGCCCCTTCCAATGCTTGATCGAGATCACTGGTGAGAATCAACAAGTCAATATCAAGCGTCGCGCGAAGAAAACCGTGGATCGCGACCGCCCAACCGCCGCAAACGGCGTAGCTTATACCTCGCTGGTTTAGCTCGTGGGTAATTCCGCTAAATTCGTCGAGCAATCCAGCCATAGCGATCTTAGTTTAGCGCGGATTTCGTGATAATCCTTCCTACCGGATAAACACCCACTTTCTGATTTAAGAAATACGGCGAGCGTTCGTAGAAAAAATTGAGCCGTGCCCGTGGGTTGCGTGCGAACGCTGGGTCAAGCAGACGCCGGTTAAATTCGTCTTGGAGACCTGGGTCTTTGGCGAGCATTTCGCGGGCGAGTTTTTCGACAACGTAGCCTTCGCCGCCTTCTTTTTGTTCGAAGATCGAATTGAAAAATCCCCAATAAACGAATGAATCCGGACTAGCGGGTTCGAGCAGATGGATCGCCACGTTAGCGGCTTCCTGGGCCATGGGAACCACTACCGATCCGGCGCCGTAAGTCCGTTTTTCCCTGATCGGGACGGGTTTACATGAGAGCGTGATGCGGTTTTCGAATGAGGCTGTGGCCCATTTGGGCTCGGTTAGCTGGTAGCTCTCGACCTCGATCTCAAGGGGCTTTTTGAGACGCTCGAATTTGATCCCATGCACCTGTAGCACCTCGATCGCATCCTTATATTGTGGAGGGATGATGTAATAGAGCGGCGGGGTGACCGAAGCGGTGACCTTTCCCTCGTCAAACTTCGGGATGGTGTACTCTTTGGGCGTTGTTCCGTAAACAATGCGTTTACCACCGCTGATCGTGCTGTCCTCCATTTTGTACTCGACGCCCTTAAACGCCAGCGGCGTCGATTTATTTGTCGTGCTGATAGCCAGCGGGAATTGCCGTTTTTTGTCGTATGTCTTGCCGCTTTCGACCGTTTGCGTGTCGGCGGTGACGTTGGCCACAAAGAGGCTCGCCTTTTCACGTCCGATCTCATCGATCGTGTACCGGAGCACATCATACGTTCCACGGACACGCGATTTATACGGCTTAAAGACGTGCGTCTCGATGAGCAGCCCGGCACGATTTCGAAGCGGTGTATAACCGGTCGCAAATTTTGGCGTTGCGATAAACGTCGCGATACCCCCGGTAACCTCGCGGCCCGCAAATTCGACATAGTGCGTCAGCAGATTGCCTTCTTTTTCAACCTTTGGCACGACGTTGCCGTCAAAATGCTCGTCCATCCAGCCCTTGATCGCGGGCGAAACTTCCTGAAAATGGGCGTATTCGTAGGTCACGTTGTATTGAAAATCCGCTCCGTCCGTGACATGACAATCAATGAAAATGTCCGGTTTCCATTCGTTCCAGAGTTTGAGCCACGCGCGGGTCTCAGGGGCATCGGCTTTCATGTAGTCGCGGTTGAGGTTGAGATTGTTTGCGTTGGCGCGAAAGCCCATCTCGTCGGGGCCGTTTTGGTTGATACGCATGAAGGCATTGAAATTTTCATGCCCGTCCACGTTATAGATCGGGATGAAAATGATAACGACATTCTTTAGCAGATCGAGCCGCGATTTTATGATCGCGATGTCACGCAGCAGAGCAAACCCGGCGTCCTTGCCGTCGATCTCGCCAGCGTGGATGCCGGCCTGGATAAAGACGATAGCTTTGCCCTGTTTGCGGGCCAATTCAGGCGTAAAAGCCAGCCCGGACGCGGCAATCAGCAACGGAATATCGCGCCCCTCGTTGCTCTTTCCGATCGAGCGATACTGGATCAGCAGCGATGCCGTATCAAGCTTTTTTGCGAAGGCGATCGCCTCGTCGTAACGCGAAGTTTTCTGATAATCGGTCTTTTCGGCGGTCGTCTGCCACGCAACCGGAACACTGGGAGACTCGCTCTGCGAAAATATGTTCATAACCGATATCAGGACCAAAACAAAAAGGGCGGCGAAATGTTTTTTATACATATAGGGTCTATCGTTTGTAGTTTCGAACGTGATCGGGAACGTCGATGCCTGGGCGCAGTTTCGTGTCATCGATCGGCGTTCCAGCTTGTATTTTAAGCGGTAAGACTCCGGCCCAGACGTCCATTGCGTAATCTTCGTCATCATCGACCGGATCGCCGGTGCGGATCTTTGCCGAAGCTTCGGTGATCGGCAGTTTCAGAACCGTCGTCGCTTTTAATTCAAGTTCGGTCGGCCAACGCACATCAGCCCAACGGCCGCGGATAATGTGCTCAGTAAATGCTTCGAGTGCTTTGTTTTTCTCATCTGCCTCAGTGACCACCTCAGCCTCGCCAAGTATCACAACAGAACGATAATTGACCGAATGATGAAACGCGGATCTGGCCAGCACCAGTCCATCGACTAAAGTCACCGTGACGCAAACGTCGATACCGCCTGCCAGAGACCGCATCATCCGGCTGGCGGATGAGCCATGAATCATCAAATCAGCGCCAATGCGGGCATATCCGGTCGGGATAACATACGGTTGGCCCTCGACAACGAAGCCGACATGACAGAAAAAGCCTTCGTCGAGAATGGCGTTGATCGTCTCGCGGTCAAAATTGCCGCGTTTAGGTAGACGTTTTAGCCGGGTTCGTTTGGTTTGGGAAATTTCCTTCATGTATTTAGAGGGTCAATGTGAAATAATGAGCCTCTATTATCATCTTTTTATTCAAGTAGAATCGGTGTGCTCCATATCGATTTACATTTGAAACGAGCTTTATCTGGCTACAGTCTTCTCGTTTGGCGTAATCGACGATCCAGTCAAATAATGAGCTTCCATACCCTTTTGACCGGGATGACCGCGTTGCAACAAGATCTTCGATCTCCAGACATTTTCCGCTCGCAAGCCATTCGGCGATCCTGATCCCGCCGACAGCTTTCACCCCATCGTCAAACAAATAAACAAGCTGAAAACCAGAATGTTTGCTTTGCCGTTTGACCTGTTGGAGAAAATCTTCGGCGCGAACACGGGGGCGAAGCTCCGCCATAACCGGATAACAATTTTGAATTTCATCGTCGCTGACGGCGATCTTAATTTCACTCATAGACCAAAACAGGCGATCCGACAGTCATTTCGCGTTCATCCAATTGTCGCCCACGCCGATCTCGACGATGATCGGGACGTCGAGTGTTGCGGCGGCTTCCATTTCGCGTTTTATCAATACTTTGGCGGCCTCGACCTCGGATTCCGGGCATTCGAATAAAAGCTCATCGTGGACCTGCATTATCATCTTTGTTTCGAGCTTTTCTTTTTTAAGGGCGTTCGCGACGCGGATCATTGCGATCTTTACGATGTCGCTGGCGGTTCCCTGGATCGGCATGTTTATGGCTTCGCGTTCGGCGCGTGAGCGGACGGCAAAGTTGCGGTCGTTTATCGACGGGAAATATCGACGCCGGCCAAAAAGTGAGGTTATGTAACCCTTTTCGCGAGCTTCGGCCGGGGTGCGATCCATGTATTCGCGAATGCCTTTATAAGTATTGAAGTAATCAGCGATCACCTGCTTTGCCTCCGAGCGGCTGATGCCAACACGCTGGGACAGGCCAAATGCCTCGACTGCGTACGCAATGCCAAAATTGACGATCTTTGCCAGGCGCCGCTTTTCCTTGAGGTCCTTTTCGTTCTCTGCGCCAAAAATGAGCTTGGCGGTCTGCGAGTGGATGTCCTCGTTATTCTTAAAGGCCTCGAGCATTCGCGGGTCCTGCGTTATGTGGGCCAAAATGCGAAGTTCGAGCTGCGAATAATCGGCCGAGATCAGCTTGTTTCCTTTTTCGGGAATAAAGGCTTTTCGAATGCGCTGGCCAAGCTCGGTGCGGACCGGGATGTTTTGCAGATTCGGCTCGGTCGAGCTAAGCCGGCCGGTCGCAGCGACGGTTTGGTTTAAACAGCCGTGAATGCGGCCGTCGTCGGCGATCATTTTTGGCAAAGCGTCGGCGTAGGTCGCACGCAGTTTATCGAGTTCGCGATAATCGATGATGTGCTGGGCGATCTCGTAGGTTGCAGCGAGTTCGACCAACACGTCGTGGCTGGTCGATATCTGGCCGGTTGCGGTCTTGCGGCCGGTCTCGATGTTAAGCTCGGCAAAGATTTCGCCGACCTGCTTGGGCGAGCCGATGTTAAATTCACGGCCGGCAAGTTTGAAAAGCTTATCGCGGAGAGTTTCGAGTTCGCGGACAATATACTCGGAAAAGGTTTTGAGACTTTCGCCATCAACCTTCATCCCCACCAGCTCGATGTCGGCTAGTATCGGTATCAGCGGCAGCTCGATCTCAGCATAAACCTTTTCGAGGCCGTTTTCGCGGATCTTATCCCTGAGAACAGGTGCGAGCCGAGCGATGAAATCCGCGTTTTCCGCAGTCCGAAACGCTGCGTCCGGGAAACCTTCGGGGACGACGTGAGCGGCGTCCACATCAAGATAGATCTGGGCGAGAAATGGTATCGGGTATGTGGAGCGCGTCGATTCGAGCAGGTAAGCAGCCACTAAAATGTCATCCTGGACCGACTCCGGGCGAATACCCATTCCGAGCAATGGGCCGAGGTTTCGCTTTTCGTCGTAGGCCGATTTTTCGAGAAAACCGTTGGTCAGAATGTCTTTGAGAGGTTTTGCCGCGGCGTCAATGCCACTCGCGAAATTTTCAAGATCGACATAAAACGCCTCGCCGTTGCCAAGCCCGATGCCGACGCCGTTTGGAGCGTCTTTGCTAAAACAGCTCGCCTTTTCATTTGAATTGGCATCATTGACATGAAAGCTCCACCGGTCGACCTCGAAAAGCCGCCGCACGAGCTTATCTAGGCCGTCGCGGTCATTTATCACCGCGTATTTTGTTTCGACAGCCGCATTTGAAACAGCGGTGGACGATATGTCAAATAACCCGCCCGACAATTGATCGTTGGACGGCTCGGCGGATGGAGCCGCAGCAACGCCCGCAAACTCATTTGTCAGAGTCTTAAACTCGAGCTCGCGAAAAAGCTCATACGCCAGCTTGCGATCCGGCTCGCACATCTCTAATGCTTTTAG
>JAYVDQ010000605.1:0-3643 GCA_043749325.1 Chloracidobacterium sp.
CGTCAAACGAGAGCGACGGGCGACCTTCGTTTGACACGCTGTTGACGGTTGCGCCTAAGTTTACCGGCGTTGACCATGCAGAAGAAGTGGTTTCGCGTGTCGAACTGTATAAATCGGTCCCGCCCAATGTGCCCGGACGGTCTGATTCGAAGAAAATTTCCAATCCGTCGCGGCGGATATTCGGGCGGTGGTCAAGTGACGCGGTGTTTAATCCTTCAACCAAAACAGCCGTGCCAAACGCCCCGTTTGGCTGTAGAGTGCTGACGTAAATATCCATCGAACCCGGTCCGCCCGGCCGGTTGGTGCAGAAATAGAGATAAGTCGTTCCGTTGTTATCCGTGAACAAGGAAGTAACCATATCGCTCTGCGGGCTGTTTAACTGACAACCCAGATTGATTGCCGGTTCCCATCCGCTCTGGTTATTCAAACGGTGCGAAACATAAATATCGTCGCTGCCGCAGCCGCCCGCACGGTCGCTATAGAAAAACAGATTAAGTCCGTCAGCAGTTATAGTCGGGCCAGATTCTACGGCGGAACTGTTGACGTTAGTGCCGAGATTTACCGGCGTTCCCCACGGCGCGTTGGCACTTGCACGAGTGGAAAGGTATATATCCGCCAGACCTGAGCCTCCGGCTCTGTCGGAACCGAAGAAAAGATTCAGATTGTCCGGCGCGATAAACGGAAGGCTTTCGGCTGCAGTTGTGTTGATGGCTGCGCCGAGATTTTGCGGCGCCGACCACGCGGAGTAGAGCGTCGGTATTGGCGTCGGAGTCGGAGTTGGCGTCGGAGTTGGCGTCGGCGGCGTAAGTGTGCTGCGACTCGTTACATAAATATCAGCACCGCCGAAACCGCCGGGACGGTTTGACTGAAAGTAAAGATCGAGCCCGTCAAACGAGAGCGAAGGACGATCTTCGGCTGACACGCTGTTGACGGTCGCGCCTAAGTTTACCGGCGTTGACCATGCAGAAGAAGTGGTTTCGCGTGTCGAACTGTATAAATCGGTCGCGCCCAATGTGCCGGGACGGTCCGATGCAAAGAAAATTTCCAAACCGTCGCGCACGCGGATATTCGGGCGCTGATCATTTGACGCAGTGTTTAATCCTTCAACCAAAACAGGAGTGCCAAACGCCCCGTTCGGCTGTAGAGTGCTGACGTAAATATCCATCAAACCCGGTCCACCCGGTCGGGTGCTGCTGATGTAGAGATAAGTAGTTCCGGAATTATCGGTGAAAAGGGTTGGCGTAATATCGCTCTGCGGACTATTGAACTGGCAGCCCAGATTGATTGCCGGTTCCCATCCGCTTTGATTGTTCAACCGGTGCGAAACATAAATATCATTGCCGCCGCAGCCGCCCGCACGGTCGCTGACGAAAAACAGATTAAGTCCCTCAACGGTTATAGTTGGGCAAAATTCCGCGGCGGAACTGTTGACGTTCGCGCCGAGATTGACCGGCGTTCCCCACGGCGCGTTCGCATTTGCACGAGTGGAAAGGTATATATCCGTCAGACCTGAGCCTCCGGCTCTGTCAGAAGCGAAGAAAAGATTCAGATTGTCGGGCGCGATAAACGGACAGCCTTCGAGTGCAGTTGTGTTGATGGTTGCTCCGAGATTTTGCGGCGCAGACCACGCGGAGTATTGCTGCGCAAAGGCCGACGAGTTTGTCAGAAACAAAAGTGCCGATAGCACAAATACCGCAACGATGTTTTTTCGATTGACTAAGTGATTCATTGGGGTTCTCCTTCTTTTATTTATTGAATGTTTGGTTAAACGTCGCGTCCTGATTCCAAGTGAATTTGCCTGGTCAATACGCCATGTTTGGCCATCTAAGCGGAATTAATATTGTTCGCCTATTTATTAACGCGAGAAACAGGTTGAAAATGGCGGATTTTCACTGTATATATTCTTTGGGGATGAAAGACGAACAATTTCGGAATGGCCGGGAAATCCCGGCCCTGCGTGAGGCCCAATGGAAAGCGTTAGAGCGGAGCAGATCACTGACATGCTCATTGCGTGGAGCGATGGCAATCGCGCCGCGGCGGACAACGTATTGCCGATTGTTTACAATGAGCTTCATCGTATCGCCCATCGCTATATGAGCAGGGAGCGTCCCGGACATACACTGCAAACATCCGGGCTGGTAAACGAGGCATACCTCAAGCTGGTAGATCAAAAGCGTGTCCATTGGCAAAACCGCGTACACTTTTTCGCCCTCGCCGCACAGATGATGCGGCGTATATTGGTGGATCACGCGCGTAAGCTTAAATACGCCAAACATGGCGGGGGTGCTCTCCAGGTGTCGCTTGACGAGGCTGCCGCCGTGTCTAATGAACGAACGGCGGAAGTAATCGCTTTGGACGATGCGCTTTCATCTCTCGAGGCGCTGGATCCGCAGCAAAGCCGCGTGGTGGAGCTTCGTTTCTTTGGCGGGCTGACCATTCCGGAGACGGCCGCCGCTCTCGAAATATCGGTCGATATGGTAAAACGCGAGTGGAGCACCGCAAAGGCATGGCTTTATCGTGAAATGGACAACACTTGAACAAAATGGACCCGCAGCGGTGGCAGCACGTGAAAGAAGTGCTTTATGCCGCCCTCGAGCGGCCACATCACGAGCGCGCTCAGTTCCTCGACGGTGAGTGCGGCGGGGATTTGGTTCTGCGGCAGGAGGTTGAAAGCCTTATCGCTTCGTACGAGAGAGACGGAGGCCTTCTCGATAGACCCCGCGACGAGGCTATTGCCGAATTGCTGGTGACGGGTAGCCGCAAGGACCTGATAGGCCAAAAGTTTGGCAGTTATCATGTAATTTCCCTGCTTGGCGCGGGTGGCATGGGCGAGGTTTATCTTGCCGAGGATTCGGGGCTTGGGCGGCAGGTTGCATTAAAGGTCCTTCTGACCGAGATCGCCGGTGATGAAGACCGCGTCCGGCGTTTCATCCAGGAAGCAAAGGCGGCCTCGGCTCTCAATCACCCTAACATACTTACCGTCTATGAGATCGGTGAATTTGACGGCTCCCGTTATATCGCGACCGAGCTGATCAAAGGCGAGACGCTGCGCGACCGTCTGCGTGGGGAGCCGATGACCTTGCGTGAGGTGCTCGATGTTGCAATGCAGGTTGCGGCGGCCCTCAACGCCGCACATAACGCGGGCATAGTTCACCGCGATATCAAGCCGGAAAACATTATGCTCCGCGATGACGGGATCGTTAAGGTACTCGATTTTGGCCTGGCTAAATTGACTGCGACACCAGTCGGCCCCGCCGATTCGGAGGACGCAACGCGTGCTCAGGTCAACACGCGGCCGGGTGTGGTGATGGGAACCGTCCTTTATATGTCGCCAGAGCAGGCGAGGGGCAAGGAGACTGACGCCCGGTGCGATGCCTGGAGCCTCGGCGTGGTGATCTATGAAATGCTCACCAGGCAGACGCCATTTGCGGGTGAAACCACCAGCGATTCGATCGCCTCGATCCTGAAAAGCGAGCCCGCGCCGCTCGATGAAGCCACGCCATCGGAATTGCGACGAATCGTACGTAAATCATTGCAAAAGCAGACGGACGAGCGGTATCAGACGGTCAAGGACCTCCTGCTCGACGTAAAAAATCTCAAACGCGAACTCGAATTTTCCGAGGAACTCGAACGCTCGCAAGTC
>JAYVDQ010000606.1:0-3751 GCA_043749325.1 Chloracidobacterium sp.
CACTATCAGTTGACCAATTATGTGAAACATATTTCTCTCCTTTCTGATTAATAGAACAAGTTGTGTCGAATACCTATCGTTTTACTACAATCGCACGCAAACCACAAGGCACTCTTTCATTGATAACATACGTCTGGCGAAACGGGATGTTCGCAAATTTCACGATTTCTTGTCGGCCGGAAAGAGGCGAATATAGCCGAATTCAGCCATGATCTCGCGAGCCGTGTTGCTCGCCGTGACACCCGCCATGACGGTTTCGGGATAATCGGATTCAAATTGACCCGCCTCGCGCCACTCCGCATTTTCGTCCTCGCGCCAGTAGGCCGAAAAAATCTTGTCGACGCGAACGATCTTCATCTCAACCTCGCCGACCTCCGTCTGGATCTCGCCGGGAGCGGCCAGTGGTTCGAAGATACCTTTCTTATTGACATCCAGCCGTATCCCACTTGCACCGCCGCCGGAGCCGCCATAGGCCCGTTCAAACCGCAGGTAATTTGCCTCGTCCTGATAAATGAGCAATCCGGCTCCCTGATAATTTTCTTTCGGATTAAACTTGACGCGAGTCTCGATCTGAAAATCTCCTGATATCGGCTTGATGTATCGCGGAGCGTTAGTCAGCTTGCCGTTGAGATTCTTTTTCGAAGTAAGCCTGACCCGCAGGACGCCGGTTTTTACATCGTGCGGCGTGGGATCGTATTTTTCGTCCGGGTCGATCCACTGCCATCCGACGGGCCATTCCTTTGAGTAGGTCGAAAAGCTGACGTTCGCAGCCTTTTCGATCCTCTCCGGCGAAGGCGGCATCGGCGTTGGCGATCTTGCCGGAGCATTCTTGTTTTCAGAAAGAGATGATCCGCACGCCGTAAAAAAGGCTGCCGCCAACACGATCAGAGCGACTTGTTTCATCAGTTTTCTAGCCGCGTCGCCTTTTGCCTTTTTACTTTTTACTTTTGCCTTCATTTACGCCTGCCGTATCCATTTCCAGACCTCAGGTATCGTTGCCCGCTTGCCGTACATCAACATGCCGACGCGGTAAACGCGTGCCGCGAGCCAGACCAATGCGGCTATCGTCATGCAATTCAATACGACCGACAGGCCGATCTGCCAAAACGGGGGAGTCTCTGCGAGTATTCTTACCGGCATCGTCATCGGAGCCAGAAATGGAGCGATCGACACCCAAAAAGACAGACTGGAATTCGGATCACGGATCACGGCGAAACAAAAATAAAAGCCCGTCAGCAATATCATTATTACCGGCAAAGCAAACTGCCCGCCCTCCTGTGCCGTTGTTACCATCGAGCCGATCAACGCGTAAATCGAGGCGTAAATAAAATAGCCGACGATGAAAAATACAAAGAAATACACGATCATCAGCGGCGTGATGTGCGGCAGCGACGCGAATAGCTGCGAGGTGTCGGCTTGTGCCGCCAGGAACGCGATCAAAGCGACGAGCGAGCCAACCCAAATACCGAGCTGCGTCAATCCCGCGAGCCCCACGCCGACCAGCTTGCCGAGCATCAGTTCAAATGGCCGGGCCGACGAAAATAGTATCTCCGCGATCCGTGTTTCCTTTTCCTCGACGACGGCTCCCATTATCACCTGGCCGTAGATGGTCAGCGTGATGTAGATCATCATTCCGATCACGAGCGAGGCTACAAAGAGCATATCGCTGTCCTTTTCCTCACCCTTTTCGCTTATGGATTTGGACTCGAAATCAACATTCTGACTGAGGTCACGTAACAACGCCTCGCTGATATGCGCGTCCGCCAGACGCTGGGATCGGACCGCCTCGTTCAGAGCATCCCTGAGTGTATCGCCCGCGACAAAATCGCCCGCTTTTCGGGAGCGAAAGTCAAATTTTGCGTCCGCGGCATTTATGTCAGCCGGGATTATCAGATACGCGTCGATCTCATTGCCGGACGCCTTAGCGTTCAGCTCTTGTCTAATAGATTCGGGGGTTTTCCCCGCCGGATCGTATTCAACGAATAAAAACCCCGAAGCCATCTGGCCGGCGTTTTTCTTCATTTTTTCCTGCTGAGACTCGGTCAGATCGCCCATGGAAGTTTTTGCCGCCTGACGTGCTTTTTCCGCAATTCGCTCCCCCGAGAGATTTTCCTTCAGCCGCGGCGTGATCTTGTTTGTGGGATCGATCACGACGAGCCTTGTCGACTCACCCTTTATCGAAAATATGATCGCCGGGATAACGGCGAAACCCGCACCGATCAATGGGAAAAGCAGCGTCCCTATGAGAAAAGTCCATTTGACTACGATCTTTTTGTATTCGTGTTTTACTACGGCAAGAAATTTACGCATAAGTGTTAGGCTCGGCCTCACGTGTCAGAACCGGGAGCAGTAGCGACCGGATTCCGGGATGTCGGCAAAGAATCCGGTCGCTACTGCTCCAGGTTCTGACAGGATAACTCCGCCATCCGGTTAATCCCTTTAATCAAAGTTCGGCAAGTCGTCTCCCTGCCCATTTAGGACATAATTACATGCTTCCCACACGCTCCGTTCGTTCCAAAGATACCGCGTACTTCCCTTTTCCGCCCACGGAGAGTGTTCGTGGTTCCACGATCCGTCTTTTCTCATCTGACGCGTTGCATTGGCCTTGAATGCATTTAACACGAATTCTGGCTTTTTGCCTCCGGCGGCGACGACTGCGTGTGCGTGGTTTGTACGAACACCAAGGGCATGGAGATACCAATTTCTGATAGAACAAGTCTCCCGAATTGCTCGCTCAACCGAACTCCGCTGACTGGCATCGAGTATGACCGCTTCATGTTTGATTATTGTCCGAACGAAGCCCTTTCTCGCCGGCTCGTACTGCAATCTTGCGGTGCCAAATACATTATGTCCCCGATCAACCGATCCTCGAATATCACCGTGAAGCCAGGTACCGTAACAACGAAAGGTGATCAGATATGCAAGGGGTTCGTCGGTATCGTTCCACATAGTTAATACTCAACTTTCCGGAATCCGGTCGCTACTGCTCCCGGTTCTGACTTGGTCATCTTGTCGGAACCGGAAACGGTAGTGACCGGATTCTTATTGCCGACTCCCAGGAATCCGGTCGCTAGCGCTCACGGTTCTGATTTCCGACTTGATCGATGAAAATATCATTCAAACTAGGCTCGACCTGTTCAAATTTTGTGATCGAGGCCCCGGAGTCCAACAATTCCTTTAGTAAAACCTGTGCGTCGGCGCCATCCGCGAGTTCGATCTGCTTTTCGTCGGAATGCTCCTCGACGCTTGCGACTAGCTTGCGATCGGCGAGCACCGCGTCGCCGCCGACGGCACGCAGGGCGATGAGATTTTTGCCACAGCTTTCCTTGACCTTACGCAGACTGCCGCTGATGACCTTTCTCGATTTGTTTATCAGCAGAATGTCGTTACAAAGCCGCTCGGCCGTTTCCATGAGGTGCGTCGAGAAAATGATCGTCTTGTCCTGCGATTTGAATTCCGCCAGCACATCGATCATAAACTCAACATTTATCGGGTCGAGGCCCGAAAAAGGCTCGTCGAGTATCAGCAGGTCCGGGTCGTGGAGGACAGTCGAGATAAACTGTATCTTTTGCTGCATTCCCTTGGACAGGTCGGTCGTTTTCTTGTTTTTCCATTCGGCAAGGTTCATCCGCTCGAGCCAAAAATCAATACGCTTGTCGGCAACGGAGCGCGGCACATCCTTTAGCGCGGAAAAATACCGCAACTGATCGACGATCTTCATCTTTTTGTACAGCCCGCGTTCCTCCGGCAG
>JAYVDQ010000607.1:0-2499 GCA_043749325.1 Chloracidobacterium sp.
TTTGCGGATGGTTATCCGTTGATGGTGTTGGGCGAGGCGTCGCTTGCGGACCTCAATTCGCGGCTCGAAACACGGCTTCCGATGAACCGCTTTCGACCAAATCTGGTGGTCTCGGGCTCGGAGGCGTTTGCCGAGGACAACTGGACGCGCATCCGGATAGGCGACGCGGTCTTTCGTTCGACCAAACCCTGCGAAAGATGTGCTATAACTACCGTCGATCAATCGACGGGTGGATTCGTCGGGAAAGAACCTCTCAAAACACTTGCGTCGTACCGCATGGCCAAAACCGTAATCCCTGAAGGCTATGAGTCACTAGGCGTCGGTGCAAACGCCGTGCTTTTCGGGCAGAATCTGATCGCCGAAACGCCGGGCGTGACGATCAAGGCCGGAGATCAAGTGGAAATCCTACGATCAGTAATATAATCCTTTAGCTAACTGGCCGCCCGCTCACGCAGGCGGTTCTGACAAGCCTTTTCCTGTCAATAATTCGAGAGCCTTTAGGTAGCGGGCCGTGGTTGCACTAGCGATCGCGGGCGACAATGGCGGAGCGGGCGGGCGTTTATCCCAGTCGAGAGTCTCGAGATATTCCCTGACAAACTGCTTATCAAACGACGCCTGGGCCTGCCCTGGTTTGTATAGATCCGCTTCCCAAAACCGCGATGAATCGGGAGTCAGGACCTCATCGATCAAGAGGATATTGCCCTTGTGGTCCACACCAAACTCGAATTTGGTGTCGGCGATGATTATACCGCGTGTGAGGGCATAATCGCGGGCGTGGTTGTAGATCGCGAGCGTCAGCGATTTCAGCCGGGCCGCAGTATCGTGGCCGACGATGCGGGAGAATTCGAGCTGAGTGATGTTTTCGTCGTGCCCGGACGCGGCTTTTGTTGCAGGTGTAAAAATCGGCGTCAGGAGTTTGTCACACTGCTGCAAACCGGGGGGCAGTTTATGCCCACACACCGTGCCCGTTGCTTTGTAGTCCTTCCAGCCCGAGCCTTCCAAATAACCTCTTACGACACATTCGACGGGAAATACTTCAGTCCGCCAGGCAAGAGTAGAACGTCCCCGAAGCTGTCCATTGCAGCGAATAACCTCGGGCATAGCGTCGAGATCCGTGGTGATGACGTGATTTTCGGCAGTCTTTCGCAGTCGGTCGAACCAGAATGCGGAGAGTTGGGTGAGCACCTCGCCTTTATTCGGGATCAGAGTCGGCAAAACGCAATCGAACGCCGATATGCGGTCGGTTGCGACAAGCAGAAGTCTCACTTTATCGACCTCATACACATCGCGAACCTTACCCCGATGAAGGAGCCGCAAGCCGGGAATTTCAGATTCCGAGATAGTTGAAACAGCGATCATGGATCTATCGAACAATACTTTAATTGATGTCAACTTTAATATGAAGCGGCCGTCTCCGCAAAACCAAACTAAAGCAAAATATTTCCTGGAAAAAAAGAAATGCTTAAACTTTATAAATAAAGTTGAAATTTGTGATGACAAACGTCATGAAAATGTGCATAATTATATACGGTGTTCTGCCCTGTCAGACCCGCCCCCGTAAAATCCTCGTCTGTCAGGCTATTTCAACGCATTATTTTTTTGCAGGCAGTTCCCATAAATGAAACGTAATCTATTCAAAAAATACCGGTTTGCCGAGCTCCTATTTTTGGTCAGCACTCTTGCGATAAATATCGCTGGGCAATCGTCTATTGTCCAAAAGGAGAAGGAATTTGTTGACGGAGGGGATAACCGTATGTATTACACGCTGGCTTTTGTAGTCGTGGCCGTGCTGGGTTTCGCATTTTACCTTTGGCGTAAAAGCGCGAAAGGCGGTGATCAAACAGAACACAAGTACACTAACCGCTATCGCGACTATTACAAAAACGAAAGCTACGACATGGAAAGCGTAGACGCGGAAAAGGAATTGGAATGGCTGCGAAAGGCCAAGAAATCGACATCGAAAACACCCGCGATGACATATCGCACCAAATCGGCTGGAGCAACCAGGAAAACGATCGCCGGAACCAGTTCGGCCGGTCTCAACGAAGCGAATTTGGACACAAAAGAGTTTCAGGAAAAGATACGGAAGATGCAGTATGCGCAACTGCCGATCAATTCCTATAGCGACATTTCTCCATCGAAAAGATACGAGGTCCTGCCCGTTTCCGACGACCCTTCGCTGCTCAACGCCATCGAGCAGGCGAATGATGAATATGAAGAAGACGAAGCGGTTCGCGACCTGGCCGTGAGAATACTCACCGCCTTCCGGAGTCGCAATTCGGTCGATACATTATCGCAGATAGCGTTGTACGACCTTTCGTCAAATCTGCGTTCTAAAGCGGTTTCGACCTTGACGGATTTTGATCACGATTCGGTTTTCGAGGCGATATTGCTGGCGTGTGCAGATCCGACCCGCGAGGTCCGGGCCGCCGCGGCTCGCGGGCTTTTTCGCCTTAATTTCGACCGGGCGGATGCGTGGAAACGGATCATGGAGACCGG
>JAYVDQ010000608.1:0-2136 GCA_043749325.1 Chloracidobacterium sp.
TTCTAAGGAAACTGCACGCAGTTCGCAGGATTGGGTTCGCGACGCGGTGATCTATCAGATCTGGGAGCGGGCCTATTCGCAAAAAGGCGACTTTAACGGTATTACGAACGACCTTGACCGGATAAAGGACCTCGGCGTTGATGTTCTGTGGCTGATGCCGATCCATCCGATCGGTCAGGTCAAGAAAAAGGGAACGGTCGGTTCGCCGTACGCTGTGAGTGATTATTACGGCATTAATACCGACTACGGCACCGCCGCCGACCTTAAACGCCTGGTGTCAGAGGCTCACAGACGCGGCCTGAAGGTCATCATCGACCTCGTCGTGAACCACACCGCATGGGACAACAAACTGATCACCGAACATCCGGAATTTTACCTGAAAAATGACAAAGGCGAGATCAGACCGCCTATTCCTGATTGGGCCGATGTAGCTGGACTCGATTACAGCAAGCCCGCTGTGCGGCGGTACATTATCGACAATTTCAAGTCTTGGATCCGTGACTACGATCTCGATGGATTTCGTTGCGATGTCGCGTTGTTTATCCCGACCGATTTTTGGGAACAGGCACGGGCCGAGGTTGATAAGGTGAAGCCGAACACGATCTGGCTCGCCGAGGCCGAAAAGCCCGATCTGCTCGTCAAGGCGTTTGACGTGGATTACGCCTGGAATATGCACGGCACGCTGACCGAGGTCGTGCAAGGCTCAAAACCGGCGTCTGCCCTCCGAAAAGTTTGGGAGGAGCAACTTAGTCAATTCCCAAAGGGCGCGTTACGCATGCGTTTCTCTGACGACCACGACGAACGCCGTGCCCTCGCCCGCTTTGGCGAAAAAGGCGCGCTTGCTGCGCAAACGCTTGCGTTTACGCTCGACGGAGTGCCGCTTGTTTACAATGGTATGGAAGCCGGCGATACCGCGGAGTCGGGCGCTCCTGCCTTGTTCGAACGCCTCCCGATCTTTTGGCAGATCGCCGAACGACGGCCCGAATTTCCGCGTTATTACAAAGCGATGATAGCTCTCAGGCATTCGAGCGCGGCCCTGCGCCGGGGTGATGTCCTTTGGCTCCGCAACTCGGACGAAGACCGCGTCCTTACATTCTCACGCCGCGTCAAAGGCGAGGAGTTGCTCATCGCCATCAACATGTCTAATGCTCCGTTTTTCGGTTCGGTCGAGGCTGGGGGCAGTTACGAGGAAATAACGCCCAACATTGGCAATCCTTTGCCGCCCGACGACGAAAAAGCAGGCGTTGCTGTCAAAACGAATGCCGCATTGCCTACGCTTAGCCTTGGGGGTTTTGGGTTTAGGATATTCAGGCGCAAGTAGGAAAATTCGGGGTAGACGCACTGCATCAAGAGGTTCAGGATCGAATGGAAACCAAAATTAAGATTCGCCGCATCAAGCTGAATTCGACCATCCTTGTGTACTTGATGCTTTGCATCTTTCCACTATTGCTCTCCTCCCAAACCGTGGCTCCTGGCGGCCGGGGCAGTGATGCACAGTGGGCCACAGCGGGAAAACAAGGCGTCGGTACATCTGCCGGCCTTGCATCGCCGCTTTGGTTTACTCTCGCACAGGGAGTGATGACCGAAGCATATTATCCGAACGTAACGACCGCAAATGTTCATTTACTGCAATTCATTGTCGTAAATCCAAAGACAGAAAAGGTTGAGACCGAACAGGACGATGCTGTGCACTCGGTGAGGGTAACGCGACCGGATTCGCTGAGCTTTCAGCAGGTCAACAAGGCAAAGAGCGGGGATTGGACGATCTCGAAAACGTACGTCGCCGACCCACTGCGGGACGCTATCATGGTCGATGTAAAATTCGTGACCAGGGATCCTAGGCTAAAGCTATATGTATATTTCGATCCATCGCTCGGAAACAGCGGCATGCATGATTCGGGCTATTCGGAAAGGTCCGGTCTCGGTGCATGGGACGGCACCGTTGCATCATACCTGACGTTTTCCAGCGAGATCGACGAGGTGAATACCGGTTATCTCGGTATCAGCGATGGCCTCCAACAGTTGAAACGATCCGGAAAGATCGAAACGCCGTATAAAAACGCAGACAATGGCAATGTTGTACAAATGGCGAGGATCGTCGCTCCGGCACATTTCACAATGGCGTTGGCATTCGGC
>JAYVDQ010000609.1:0-2405 GCA_043749325.1 Chloracidobacterium sp.
CTTAAATTCAAGGGCTACAATGTCACGCATGTATTTAATCTGACCGACATCGACGACCGGATCATCAATGAAGCGGCCTCGGCGAATATAGGGATCGACGATTTTACGGCACCTTTTATCCAGTATTTTTGGGAGGATTTCGACGCGCTGGGCAACGAGCGGCCCGAGGTGACGCCCCGTGCGACACATCACATTCCTGAGATGATCGACATTATCGCAAAGCTCCTCCAAAACGGCCACGCCTACGAATCCGAAGGCTCGATCTATTACCGCATTACCGCGTTTCCCGAATACGGTAAGCTTTCGAAGATCAGTTTTTCGGGCAATAAAGCCGGCGGCAGCGAGCGGATCGACACCGACAAATACGACAAGGAAGACGCCCGCGATTTCGCCCTGTGGAAGCTAGTGGGCGAGGACGAGCAGCCTGGTTGGGATGCACCGTTTGGCCGCGGCCGCCCGGGCTGGCACATCGAGTGCTCTGCAATGTCGATGAAGTATCTCGGCGAGACCTTTGACCTGCATGCCGGAGGGATGGACCTACAGTTTCCCCACCACGAAAACGAGATAGCCCAGAGCGAAGGCGCGACAGGCAAACTGTTTTCAAAATACTGGGTACACAGCGAATTCCTAAAGATCGACGACGTGACGATGTCCAAATCCAAAGGCAATTTCTTCACCTTTCGCGATCTTAAAGAGCAGGGCTATTCGCCGCTGGCGATTCGCTATTTGCTGCTGTCCGTTCCCTACCGCAAGCAGTTAAATTTTACGTTTGAGGGTTTGCAGGGCGCCGAAACCACGGTCGAACGGCTGCGAAATTTCCGTTCGCTGGTCCGTGAAAGTGTCGGTAGCCCGCACGTAAGTAAGGGCTCGTCACCAGCAGGCTCGAATGCGGTACGTGTTGCCCTCAAGAAATTTGAGACGGCCATGGACGACGACCTCAACACCGCAGCCGCCCTGGCCGCCATGCATGACATGGTCCGAGAGATAAACACGATCATGGCGAACGAGGGCCTCCTCGCCGGCGATCAAACTGCGGTCCTCGACGCTGTTGCGAAATTCGATTCGGTTTTGGGTATCTTTGGCGAAGAGTCTTGTAAGCTGCTCGACGCCGACATCGAAACCCTCATCGCCGAGCGTCAGGACGCACGTCATAACCGCGATTTTGCGAGATCGGACGAGATCCGCGACGAGCTTGCCGCAATAGGCATCATTCTCGAAGACACAAAAGATGGTGTCCGATGGAAACGCAAATAATTAGCTTCAGGAATGAACAATTTCTTTAACCTTATAAAGTGGGGCATCACACTCGGCTCGGGCTCACAAAATTTTCTCGGTGCTGGGTGGGTACAGATAATTCTCAACCACACTCCCAAAGAAAAACTGAGGCAGCGTGCTCTCCAGATCCTTTCGTTAAGCCCGCATTATTTTATCAACGGCGACAGCCCGGAATATGCCGGAATGAGCAATCGCGAATATCTCGAGACCTCCTTTGCCGGCGGACGACGGTCGAGGGAAAAGATAAGGGATCAGATCTTGAGGGGTAGGATCGATGCCGATGACACGGTTTTGGATTATGGCTGCGGCCCGGGATTTCTTGCGTGGGCAATCGCTCCCCATGTGAAGCATGTCTATGCCGCCGATATCTCGCCCGGTGCGCTCGCCTGCGCCCGGATATTGAATCCGGCCCCGAATGTCGACTACTTAACTGCAAATCAAGCCGGAATGGCGACGATCGTGGACGAATCCATAGATGCCGTGATGAGCTTTGCTGTTCTTCAGCATGTTTCTGACGAGATTTATGAGCTTATTATTGGCAGTTTCTGGCAAAAACTAAAACCCGGCGGGCGGCTGATCCTCCATATTCAATTGCACGATGGCATCTGGAAAACGGAGGACGAATGGAGAGCCGACCGTTCTCTTCGCGGCCGCCTTAAGTTGCGCTACGGTCTGCATTGTTTTGGACGCTCGCCGGAATCTCATTTAGGCATGATAGCGAGATCAGGTTTTATTGACGGCAGGATCGAGAGCATCGCCGATCTTGTGACTGAAAACTTTGACGACATTTGTTCGCAGCATCTGCTTACAGCGTCTAAGCCTTAGTTTATTTTTTCCAGCAAGACGAGGATCGCGTTTTCGCTGGATGCTATGCTCTCTTTGCTTTCCGCGACGCGATACCCGCGTTCGATGAATGTCTTGAGCGGTTGTTTTGATTCATCAACGCTCGTCGCTCTGTAAGCTATCCAGAATCGAGGTTCTCTTACGTCAGCGATTTCCACGACCTTGACATCGTCAAACCCACGCGGCAGAAAATACGCCTTGTCTTCCGCGATGCCTTCAATATCGGGAATTTTGGCGATCTCCCGGCCGGAAATCTTGCGGGTCGCAAACCAGAAATGATACCCAAC
>JAYVDQ010000610.1:0-2107 GCA_043749325.1 Chloracidobacterium sp.
CCCGGATCGACACGATCTACGGGGCCAATTCTATTGTGCTCGCGGCGGAACATCCGGTAATTCAAGCGAATCTCGACAATTTTTCGGAAGAAGTTGCTAAAAAGATCGCCTACATCCGTACCGAGAACGCCAAGCCGGTCGATCATGAGACCGAGATCGAAAAAGACGGCATTGACACCGGGTTGAAAGCCGTTAACCCATTTAGCGGTGAGGAGTTGCCGGTTTGGGTCGGCAATTATGTGATGATGGACTACGGCACCGGAGCCGTCATGAGCGTTCCGGGGCACGATGAGCGGGATTTCGAGTTTGCAAAGAAATTTGGGCTTGAGATAAAAACCGTAATTGTGGGCAGTCAGCAGTCAACGGTCAGCGGTCAGCGGGAGGAGGCGTTTTCTGACTACGGTATCCTAATCAATTCGGCTGTTTGGACAGGCCGGACATCGGCGGAGGCCAAGAAAGAAATGGCGCTTTTTGCCGCGGAGCATGGCTTTGGCGAGGCGACGACGACGTACCGGCTGCGTGACTGGGGGATTTCGAGACAGCGATTTTGGGGGGCGCCCATCCCGATCGTTTATTGTGACGCGTGCGGCGTGGTGCCCGAAAAATTCGAGAATTTGCCCGTCCGGCTGCCCGAAAATGCGCCGATAACGGGAACCGGGGAAGCGCCATTGGCCAAGGTCCCGGAATTTGTAAATACGACGTGTCCTCAATGCGAAGGCCCAGGCCGTCGCGAAACCGACACGATGGATACGTTTGTCGATTCGTCGTGGTATTTTCTGCGTTACACCGATGTCGAGAATGAGATACTGCCTTTCGATCCCGAGATCGCGGCATACTGGGCGCCGGTCGATCAATACATCGGCGGCGACGATCACGCCGTGATGCACCTGATCTACGCGAGGTTTTGGACAAAGGTCGCCCGCGACATAGGATTGGTGACGTTTGACGAGCCTTTCAAACGGCTGCTGACGCAGGGAATGGTGGTTGGCGAGACGTTCTTTGACGACACAAGCGGAAAGCGTGTTTACTACGTGCCGGCAGACGTCAAAGTGACGCGTGACGCGAAGGGCAAGATCACCGGTGCGGTTTCAACTGACGGCAGGCCACTCAAACACGCGATCGAGCGAATGTCCAAATCTAAGGGTAACGGTGTCGATCCCGACGAAATGATCGAGATCTACGGGGCCGACGCGGCACGTCTATTCGTTATGTTTGCGGCGCCGATCGAGAACGAACTGGTCTGGCACGAGGCTGGCATTGAGGGGGCGGTGCGCTTTTTGCAGCGTGTTTGGCGGCTTGTTTACCGTTGGCAGTCGGCGATTGGCAGTCGGCAGTTATCCGCTTCAGATAATGAAACGGTGGAGTCGCGAAAGTTGCGGCGGAAAACCCATCAGACTATCAAGCGTGTCACCGACAGCTTCGAAGGCCTACAGTTCAACACGCCTGTTGCGGCATTGATGGAGTTGTCTAATGCGGTGGGCGACGTTGAAACCGAACCCGCGGATGTGGATGACGACATTCGGTTCGCGGTTCGCGAAGCCCTGACGAGCCTTGTGCTGATGCTGACGCCGTTCACTCCGCATACGGCTGAGGAGCTTTTTTCGGTCTTGATCGGCAATGAGGACGGCATTCTGGCGAACGGAGCGAGATTTCCTGAATACAACGAGGAATTGGCAAAGGCCGAGGAGATCGAGATCCCGATACAGGTCAATGGCAAACTCCGCTCACGTGTCATGGCGTCGCCGGAGGCCACAAATGCCGAACTCGAAGCAATGGCCTTTGCGGACGAAAAGGTACGCGAATACACCGATGGCAAAGAGATAGTCAAGGTCGTCGTCGTGCCGAAGCGGCTGGTGAATATAGTTGTCAGTAGTTAGTAGTCAGTTGTCAGTAGCTCGACCGTGTGGAGGGTGCCATCCCTAACGGTCGGGCTACTGACAGGGGCTTATTCGAGTCCGACGAAATCTATATTAGTAAGCGTATCCGTAACCTGCACGGTTTGTTGAGAAAAACGGTAAAGCCTTGACGAAACACGTACGGTATATTGCTGCCCGGTTGCGACATCCGCGAAACTGTAAAAACCGAATGAGCTGGTAGTGGCGGTTCG